>NZ_KE384145.1:240729-245540 GCF_000424165.1 Butyrivibrio sp. AE3006
TCCCAGCTCTCTAAAGAAGTCAGGATCAAATACCGTGAACACATAGAAAAATATCTGTGTGGAGATGCTCTTTTCTGGAGCAGGAGCTATTTTTGCGCCACAACCGGATCCGTTTCACTTGAGACAGTGAAAAAATATATAGAAAGCCAGCGCACGGATGACCACAAAAGAAAATATGAAAAAACAGGGCGATACAGCAAAGCAAAGCGCTGAGGGCCAGCGATTCATCCCCCACCGACTATGTCGGAAGGAGTTTTCTCGCTGATACATCATAAAATGTTATTTCATATGATTTATCATAGATGCCAGATATCCTGCGCCGAAGCCGTTATCAATATTTACTACACTTACGCCGCTGGCACAGGAGTTAAGCATAGATAAAAGTGCTGACACTCCGCCAAAGGAAGCTCCGTATCCAACGCTGGTAGGTACAGCAATTACAGGGCAGTCCGCCAGACCGCCGATAACGCTTGCAAGGGCTCCCTCCATTCCGGCGATGGCGATTATGACTCTTGCTGACATTATCTCATCCATGTGTCCAAGAAGCCTGTGAAGACCTGCAACTCCAACGTCATAAAGACGAACCACTTCGTTGCCATAAACCTCCGCAGTTTTGGCTGCTTCCTCAGCTACGGGTATATCGCTGGTGCCACCTGTTGCCACAACTATTTTGCCTCTTCCGTCCTTCTCAGGAAGGCTTCCGACTATTCCCACATGACTAAGCTCATCATATGAAAAATCTGTGATCTCTTTTTTCAGAAGCTCTGCCGCTTCATCCTTCATCCTTGTGATAAGAACTGTTTTTTGACCATTTTCACGCAGACTTTTTGATATCCTAAGTACCTGCTCGGGAGTCTTGCCTGCACCGTAAATAACCTCTGCCGCCCCTTGTCTTACACCTCTGTGAAAATCAGGCTTGGCAAAACCAAGGTCTTCAAAAGGAGCCTCTTTAAACTTAAGCATTGCCTCATCAACGGAAGTGGTACCCTCCGCCACACTTTTTAACATCTGTTCCAATTCTTTTTTGTCCATTCTTATGTCACCTCATATAATATGAATCAAGTCTTTTGAAGAACATTCTCTCTAATAAATATAACCCTCTCTGTGCAGGGAGAAAACCTAAAATATTGAATAAAAAAATCCCGCGGCAAGCAGGATTTTTGCTGCGTGCCGCGGAACCGAATTCCTTAAATATAGTTTTTATCAGATAGCTGCGAAGCCCTTCTCAAGGTCAGCAATGATATCATCGATATGCTCTGTACCGATTGAGAGTCTGATGGTGCTCTGGGTGATGCCCTGATCCTTCAGCTCCTCATCGGAAAGTTGTGAATGAGTTGTAGTTGCAGGATGGATAACAAGGCTCTTTACATCAGCTACATTTGCAAGCAGTGAGAAAATCTCAAGGTTATCAATGAACTTCCATGCTTCCTCTTTGCCGCCCTTGATCTCAAATGTGAAAATTGAAGCTCCGCCGTTAGGGAAATACTTCTCATAAAGTGCATGATCAGGGTGATCCTCGATAGAAGGATGATTTACCTTAGCTACCTTGGGATGATTCTTAAGGAACTCAACTACCTTCTTTGTGTTCTCTGCATGTCTGTCAAGACGAAGTGATAATGTCTCAACACCCTGAAGAAGCAGGAATGCGTTGAAGGGTGAAAGTGTTGCACCTGTATCTCTAAGTAAAATAGCTCTGATATATGTTACGAATGCAGCAGGGCCAACCACATCATAGAATGAAACTCCGTGGTAGCTGGGATTGGGGGCTGCGATTCCGGGATACTTGCCGCTTGCCTTCCAGTCAAACTTACCGGACTCCACGATAACACCGCCAAGGGTTGTGCCGTGTCCGCCGATGAACTTTGTAGCTGAATGAACAACGATATCAGCGCCGTGCTCAATGGGTCTGATGAGGTAAGGTGTTCCGAATGTGTTATCAATAACAAGAGGAAGACCATGCTTATGAGCAATCTCTGCAATTGCATCGATATCCGGAATATCACTGTTGGGATTGCCAAGGGTCTCAAGATAGATTGCTCTTGTGTCATCCTTAATAGCTGCTTCAACTTCGCTTAAATTATGTGCATCAACAAATGTGGTGTTAATTCCGTACTGAGGAAGTGTGTGTGCCAGAAGATTGTAGCTTCCGCCATAGATAGTCTTCTGTGCTACGATATGTCCGCCATTTGCAGCAAGAGCCTGAATGGTATAAGTGATTGCTGCTGCGCCGGATGCAACTGCAAGTGCTGCACTTCCGCCTTCAAGAGCTGCGATTCTCTTCTCAAAAACATCCTGGGTTGAGTTTGTAAGTCTTCCGTAAATATTACCTGCATCTGCAAGTCCGAATCTGTCAGCCGCATGCTGGCTGTTTCTGAAAACATAAGAGGTAGTCTGATAGATCGGAACTGCTCTTGCATCTGTTGCCGGATCAGGCTGCTCTTGTCCTACGTGTAACTGTAATGTCTCAAATCTGTAATCACTCATTTCATCATCCTCCTGCTTTATATTCTGTTTTTCTGCGCTTTTTTTATTGAAACCAATGATACATATATTTACATACTGTGTCAATAGGTAAATAGGCAAAACGCAAAAAAAATTCTGCCGCCTGTAAATCTTAACTTCCAGTCATTTTACCACTCAAAATCAAAGCCCTGATGAAATGCTTTCGGCAAGAGCTTCTTTCTCGGTTTCATATCTGTTCGGAAGCAAACAAAAGAAAAAGAAATAACCACTTTACAGTCAATATTTGTTTTTTCTTAAATATCTTTGATGATCTTCCCGTCGATTACCTGTACGAAACCTTCTTTCTGATTTGCCATCCTGTTTTTGTCTTTCTTCAGCGTAGTAGGCGAATATGGTAACATCACGTCATGAAAGGCAAACGTGTTCAGGTTGACTGACGGTTCATATTGTTTAATGCATTCCGTCAGATCAATAAGATTTCTTTCTTTGTCTTCATTCTTAACCGACGCGTCCCACACGATATGCGCCACCAGATTCACAGATTCGGGATCGGTCGATTTATCAATCACTATCGCGTCATCTATATATTCTTTTTCTTTTATCCTGTTTGCTATATCAAATAAATAAATGTTTCGACCATCCGACGTTCTGACGGTATCCTTCAATCTTCCCCATATATAAACAAACCCTTTTTCATCTATCTCTGCCAGATCTCCGGTGCATATCCATCCGTTTACCTTTGTCTTTGCAGTCAACTCCGGTTTGTTGTAATACCCCTTCATTATTGAATTACTCTTTATTCTCAGCTCGCCCCTCTGATTGTATCCAAGTTCATTTCCGTTTTGATCAAACACACCTACATTAAGGCCCGCAAAGGGGATTCCAATGCTCATAATGGGCTTACTAAAATCATATCTTACGTGTTCAAACTCTGAACAAGCCGAGGCAAAAACTTCCGACGAGCCATAGGCGCTTGCCAGGCCTCTGTCAGAACCGGTTTTCCTCAATATCTCCTGCCATCTGATAAATTTATTCGAATCTGTACCTTCTCCTCCGACCACCCAGGATTTAATGTATGAGAAATCAAAGCGGCTTCCTCTCCGAATTTCCGCATCCAGTCTGTTAAAAAAAGCTTCCCATGCACTTCCGGTAGAACAAACCACGTTCACATGATATTTTGTGAGCTGCCTGTAAAAATCCTTTTCCGAAACCCGGGGATCCATAACAATCGTCATCCCCCGATACAGCGGCAACAAAAACAGGATATTAAGAGACGTTGCTGCAGTGGGCGGAAAGTGATTCAGGCATCTTTCACCTTTAAAATATTGGCAGCCCGAAGCATCCGCCATTGATAGCTGTGTTAATACTGATTCATTCGTAGCGACAACACCTTTTACGACACCACCTACCGTAGTTCCGCTGGATGATGTGATAAAAGTATTTCTTTCCCGGACAAAATCGGCCCTTAACTCGCCATCATACCCACCGGCAAGTTTCCTCGCCTCGCGGATCGATAAATACTTCTTTTCCTTAGGGATCTTAGTCTTGCCCTTAAGTCCTGATAAAGCAGATACTATTTGTTTTTTAGGAGCGGACATCGCATCCGTGATCTTTGCCACAATAACAGTTTCAAATCGTTCCTTGGTAAACTCCCCTTTCACTTTCTCCCACATCTGGTCAAAAACGATTGCGATCTTACACTCTGCTGTTTCCTCCGCCAAGGCCTCCGGGCTTATTGCCAGCTTCAGGAAATATGGACATGCACCAATATAATTCAAAGCCAAAGCCATATAACAGATATCCGGCATAAATGGGCCGTAAAACGCAACAATCTCGTTTTCTCTAACTCCCAATGCTTTAAATGCTTTAGCCCACAAATAGACATTATCTATGAACTCTTTTCTGGAGATTGATCTTCCGAAGTATTCCAGCGCGGGAATGTCCATATGCTTTTTTAAGCTATCTTCGATCACATCCCATACTGTCTTATTCTCCGGAATTTCATTCGCTTCTTTTTCGGCATTCTCACGATAGTATTTCAGCCAGGGCTTATCTACCGAAGGATATCCTGTCTGTCTGTCTGTCTGTCTGTCTGTCTGTCTGTCTGTCTGTCTGTTAAAATCATATTTCCTCGCTCCCCTTTGTCAAGTAAAATGTACCCATAAAAATGGACACATGACCTTTCTGAAATCTCACTTTTCGGACACCATCTTTCATCCTTTTGGAAGTGGCATCCCCGTAAAGTGGACACGGTTTTTATGGAAAACCCCGTTTTCTGGACACAGCATCTCACGTTTGTGTCCAGATGTTGTAAAATACAATCAATTGGAGGTTATATCATGCTAAGC
>NZ_AUJJ01000008.1:0-225524 GCF_000424165.1 Butyrivibrio sp. AE3006
GGCTGTTCGCCCATTAAAGCGGTACGCGAGCTGGGTTCAGAACGTCGTGAGACAGTTCGGTCCCTATCCGGCGCGGGCGTAGGATATCTGAGAGGAGCTGTCCTTAGTACGAGAGGACCGGGATGGACGGACCGCTGGTGTATCAGCTGCATCGCCAGATGCATAAGGCTGGGTAGCCAAGTCCGGAAGGGATAAACGCTGAAGGCATCTAAGCGTGAAGCCCCCCTCAAGATGAGATATCCCTCCATTATGGAGTAAGACCCCTTAGAGACTATGAGGTAGATAGGCACAAGGTGTAAGCATGGTAACATGTTCAGCTGATGTGTACTAATAGGTCGAGGGCTTGTCCAAAAAGAAAAAAAAAAAAAAGATTTGGAATAAGATGGAATAATTCAGTGTTCGGTTTTGAAGGTACAACTTCAAGAATTTGGCCCGGTGGCTCAGCTGGTTAGAGCGCCGCCCTGTCACGGCGGAGGTCAGGGGTTCGAACCCCCTTCGGGTCGCTCAAAATTGAATAAATTTTGAATGGGGTCTTAGCTCAGCTGGGAGAGCATCTGCCTTACAAGCAGAGGGTCACAGGTTCGAGCCCTGTAGGCCCCACTATTTCAAAGATTTTCTTTGAGATAAGCCGATGTGGCTCAATTGGCAGAGCAGCTGATTTGTAATCAGCAGGTTAACGGTTCGAGTCCGCTCATCGGCTCTTTATATGGATGGCTTCCCGAGTGGCCAAAGGGGACAGACTGTAAATCTGCTGCAAATTGCTTCGGTGGTTCGAATCCACCGCCATCCATTCAACTTAATATCGCGGGGTGGAGCAGTCTGGAAGCTCGTCGGGCTCATAACCCGAAGGTCATAGGTTCAAATCCTGTCCCCGCTACTCACAAATGCCTAGATAGCTCAGTTGGTAGAGCAGAGGACTGAAAATCCTCGTGTCCTTGGTTCGATTCCGAGTCTAGGCATCTTTTTTTACCCTTTTTTCGCTGAATTTTAATTTGATTTTTCCCCGTACAGCTATATAATGTAAAGCATCATATATTTGATTTGTAATATAGAAAGATGTAAATAGGTTATGACAAGAAAAGAAAAGAAAAAGCTTGCAAGGGAATTGCTTGAGAAGCATGGTAGTGAGATCCTGAATTCTCATTCTTTCTTAAAATCACATAAGTTTATACAGCATGGTGATATGTCTGTGTATGAGCATAGTGTTAATGTTGCAGAGAGAGCACTTAGGATCAATCGTTTTTTGCATGCCAAATGTAAAGAGAGAGATCTGGTCAGAGGAGCCTTATTACACGATTATTTCCTCTATGATTGGCATATAGACGGCAAAGATAAGGGAAATGTACATCCAAAGCTTCATGGCTTTTTTCACCCCTCTACGGCCCTTAAAAACGCATCCAGGGACTTCGTATTAACAGAGAGAGAAAAGGACATAATTAAGAAGCATATGTGGCCTCTGACAGTCGTTCCTCCGCTTTGCAGAGAGGCATGGGTTGTGACACTGGCTGATAAGTATTGTTCAGCTATGGAGACGATAGGCTTACATAAAGCCAGATTGAAGGCTAAATATATTGAACTGAACAATGATTGAGTATTATAAGAGGTTAGATATTTTCTGACCTCTTTTTTATTGTAGAAAGAAATAATAAAGTATCATAACTCTCTATATTTTAATGAAATGCATTAGCAAAAGATGATAAAAAAGGTGGCCACAAATCAATGTGACCACCTTTAATATCTTAATCAGATTTACTTTTCAAAGAATCAAAGCTTAGGGCCAGCTGCTACAAGAGCCTTACCAGCGTCGTTGCCTTCATACTTCTTGAAGTTCTTTGTGAATCTCTCAGCAAGATCCTTAGCCTTAGCTTCCCACTCAGAAGCATCAGCGTATGTATCACGAGGATCAAGGATTGCAGGATCAACACCAGGAAGAGATGTAGGAACTTCGAAATCGAAGATCGGGATCTTCTTTGTCTCAGCCTTGTTTACATCGCCGTTAAGGATTGCATCGATGATTCCACGAGTATCCTTGATGGAGATACGCTTGCCTGTGCCGTTCCAACCTGTGTTAACGAGGTAAGCCTTAGCGCCAGACTTCTGCATCTTCTTAACAAGCTCTTCACCGTACTTTGTAGGATGAAGCTCAAGGAATGCCTGTCCGAAGCAAGCTGAGAATGTAGGTGTGGGCTCTGTGATTCCACGCTCTGTTCCTGCAAGCTTAGCTGTGAAGCCTGAAAGGAAGTAGTACTGTGTCTGCTCAGGTGTAAGGATAGATACAGGAGGAAGTACTCCGAATGCATCAGCTGAAAGGAAGATAACATTCTGAGCATCAGGACCAGCGGAGATCTTGTTAACCTTCTGAACGATGTTGTCGATGTGCTGGATAGGATATGATACACGAGTGTTCTCTGTTACGCTCTTATCATCAAAGTCAATCTTGCCGTTAGCATCAACTGTAACGTTCTCAAGAAGAGCATTTCTCTTGATTGCGTTGTAGATGTCAGGCTCAGCGTCCTTATCAAGACCGATAACCTTAGCATAGCAACCACCTTCGAAGTTGAATACGCCGTTGTCATCCCAACCGTGCTCGTCATCACCGATGAGGAGTCTCTTAGGATCTGTTGAAAGTGTTGTCTTACCTGTTCCTGAAAGACCAAAGAAGATAGCTGTGTTCTTACCTTCCATATCTGTGTTAGCTGAGCAGTGCATGGAAGCCATGCCCTTAAGAGGAAGGTAATAGTTCATCATTGAGAACATACCCTTCTTCATCTCACCGCCGTACCATGTGTTGATGATAACCTGCTCACGGCTTGTGATATTGAATGCTACGCAAGTCTCAGAATTGAGGCCAAGCTCCTGATAGTTGTCAACCTTAGCCTTAGATGCGTTGTAAACAACGAAGTCAGGCTCGAAGTTTGCGAGCTCTTCATCTGTAGGAACGATGAACATGTTCTTGATGAAGTGTGCCTGCCAAGCAACTTCCATGATAAAACGAACTGCCATACGGGAGTCTTTGTTTGCACCGCAGAATGCATCAACTACGAAAAGTCTCTTGTCGCAGAGCTCTTTCTTAGCGATATCCTTAACAGTTGCCCAAACATCCTCACTCATAGGATGGTTGTCGTTCTTATACTCGTCTGATGTCCACCAAACAGTATCCTTAGAATTAGCATCCATAACGATGTACTTATCTTTAGGAGAACGTCCTGTGTAGATACCTGTCATAACATTAACAGCACCGAGTTCTGTATCCTGTCCAACTTCATAGCCTTCAAGACCGGCCTTTTTCTCTTCTTCATAGAGAACCTCATAAGAAGGATTATGAACGATTTCAGTTGTGCCAGTAATGCCATACTTTGTTAAATTAATTTCTGCCATTTCTTTAACTCCTTTTCTTTTTCTATTTTGATAGCATATGATTACAAAAAATCAATGCTAAACGCTCATACACTACATTATACAATATTCTGTTAGAAAAATAACAAAAATCATAGAAATTTTACAAATACTTTAAAAATAGGACAAAATAGAAATATTGTCTGCAAAATACCAAACAGATTATGAAAATAATTCACACGGGAGAGCTTTTCCTTGAAATGTATTCCACATGGAACTGTTGTCTGTCCGGTGTAAGATCAAATTCAGTAATTGCTCGGGCTATTCTTGTAAGGCATGCATCTGCCATCTCTTCAATAGGAAGTCCAACCACTGAAAGAGAAGGAATGGCGTATTCTTCATGATCCTTAAGACCGTTACCGATACTGATGAGTTCAAGGTCTTCAGGAATCTTTATTCCTTTTTCATGAAAGCCTTTGAGGGCACCGAATGCAATGTTGTCGGAAGTGCAAAGAACACAATCGGGAAGTTCTTTTCTTTTACATATCTCCAAAGCACCAAGATAGCCTCCGCCAAGGCTGTCCTGTACTTCAATTTTTCCAATATCTGATATGCCAAATTCATTCATCTTAAAACGAAAGACATTTTCTCTGATGTGCATTCCGTTGAAGGTTGCAACAGAGCCAAGAATGCAGGGGCGTTTTTTTTCATGCCTTGCAAAGACCTCTGCAGGTATAAGGCCGATTTCGTTATCATCCATATTTACAGTGGGATATTTGTCTGAATATCTGTTGTAGAGGACGATGGGAATTGGAAAATCGTTGCTGTCGAGGAATTCCATATCGTTCTCTGATGCATTACAGATAATCACTCCATTACTGCTGGTGAGCGTTCTTTGGGTGATGGCTTCACTAAGGTGCGATGTGTTATAAGGGTTGATATTTAGTCCGTACTTATAACCATGCTTAATTATTGAAGACTGTAAGCCTGATAAAAATCTTGAAAGCGTATCCTGTCTTGCGGAAGCGTCCCAGAATATGGTGATAACCGGCATATTGGGCAGGTTACTTCTAAGAAGCTTTGACTGCATGTTGGGAGTGTATCCAAGCTTAACTGCAGCCTCCTGGACTTTTTTTATAGAAGACTCTGAAATATTTCTTTTCTTACCAAGTCCTCTAAGAACTATAGAAACTGTACTGGGTGACAGTTCTGTGTATTTTGCAATGTCTTTAATTGTAACCATAATAAAAAATCCTTTAGTCAAACGATGTACTATTGACATTATACACTAAACGGGGTTATATTCAATATGCTAGTACAACGTTGTAGTAATTATTTACTATCTCTATTATTTCAGGAGGCTACGAAATGAAGAAAATAGCTATCGGCGGAGGTCAGGGATTTTGGGGTGATTCTCCGGATGCAGCAATACATATGATTAGAAAAGCTGATATACAGTATCTTGCCTGCGATTATCTTGCAGAGCTTACACTGTCTATCATGGCAAGACAGAAGATAAAGGATCCCACAAAGGGCTTTGCGCCTGATTTTGTAACAAGGCTCCTTAAGGAGGCCGGAAGAGAGGCTTTTGAGAAAAAGATAAGGATTGTTACAAATGCAGGTGGAATGAATGTCCAGGGCTGTGTTGATTCTATAAAGAGCTGGGCTGAGGCTGAGAACTTAAAGGGTTACAAGATTGGTTATGTAACAGGAGATGATATTAAGGATAAGATTCCTCAGCTTATTGCAGACGGATGGGAATTCCCTTCAATGGACACAGCGGGAAGCGATGATACAAGCGGTGTTCGTTTTGAAGATATAAAGGATAAGATTTACAACTGTAACGCATACATCGGTCATGAGCAGATTCAGAAGGCTATAGCAGACGGTGCGGACACGGTTATAACAGGAAGAGCAGCAGACTCTGCACTTTTCCTTGCACCTTTTGCTCATGAGTTTGGATGGGCAGATGATGACTGGGATAACCTTGCAAGAGGTATTATGGCAGGTCACCTTCTTGAGTGCGGCGGTCAGGGTGCAGGCGGTAACTTCATGTATGACTGGAGATCCGTTCCTGATATGGAACATCTTGGATTCCCCATCGCTGAGATTACAGAGGATACATTCGAAATCACTAAGGCTCCGGATTGCGGCGGACTTATTACTGAGCAGAGTGTTAAGGAACAGTTCTTATATGAGGTTCTTGATCCTGCCAATTATTACACACCTGATGTTAACGTTGATATCAGCCACGCTACTGTAACTCAGAAGGGTGAGAACAGAGTAGCTGTTGCAGGCATAAAGGGTAAGGAAAGACCTGATACCATCAAGCTTTGCGTTGGATATCACAAGGGCTGGAAGACAGTTTCAATGCTATCCTTTGCATGGCCGGATGCCTATGAGAAGGCAAGATACTGCGCAGATGTGATCATGAAGAAGATGCAGGAGAGAGGCATGAAGGCAGATGATGTGCATATCAGCTTCATCGGTCTTGATTCACTTCATCTTGGAGTTGCTGATAAGAGTCCTGAAACAATCGCAAGACTTAATGAGTGCGTAATGAGAATCGCAGTATTCTCAGAGGATAAGGCAGAATGTGCAAAGATCATTCCTGAGATCAGCCCACTGCAGCTTAACGGACCTCAGGGAGCATCTTTCTTTGGCGGAAGAGCACACGTTCAGGAAGTTATGGCACTTTATCCTACAGTTATTCCAAGAGATGCGCTTAAGGTTGAGAGTCACATTCTTACAGTATAAATTGGTAGCATTTTTGAACCAGAGGTTCAGGAATGGATTTTTAGTGAAAATTAGGAGGTCATCATGCCCAGAATATATTTATATGATATCGCACACGGAAGAAGCGGCGATAAGGGAGATACCAGTAATGTCTGTGTTTTTGCAAGAAAACCTGAGTATTACGACATAATCTTGAGGGAAGCAACACCTGAGAATTTGAAGAACTATTTTGGTGATATGGTTAAGGGCGATATCACAAGATATGAGGTTGCATCCTTAAACGGAATGAATTTTGTTATGCACCACGCACTTGGCGGCGGCGCTACTATGAGCCTTAGACTTGACTCCCTTGGAAAATCCATGGGATCAGCAGTTATGAGAATGAAGATAAACGTATCAAAGGAAGAACTTGACAGTCTGCTTGAAAGCGGCGTTAAGCTTATGCCCTTCGAGGATCCTTATGCGGAGGAAGAGTAATGGAACAGGCTTTAAATATGGGCGGACAGGCACTTGAGGATGTTCGCGTCCTTGATCTTACAAGAGTTGTGGCAGGACCTTATGGCGGATCGATTCTTGGAGATTTTGGAGCAGATGTAATTAAAATAGAGGTTCCCGGAAAAGGTGATGATGCAAGAGGCTATGCGCCTTACAGAAATGGCGAGAGCATGTACTATGCCAATCTTAACAGGAACAAAAGAGGAATCACTTTAAATCTTAAGAGTGATGAAGGAAAAGAGATTTTTAAGAAGCTTGTTGCCAAGGCAGATGTACTTCTTGAAAACTACAGACCAGGTGTCATGGAGAAGCTTGGTCTTGGATATGATGTGTTAAAGGAAATAAATCCAAGACTGATCTATGCTGCCTGCTCCGGCTTTGGAAGCTATGGAAGATACAGCCAGCGTCCCGGATATGACATTATTTCTCAGGGAATGGGCGGACTTATGTCAGTTACAGGTATTCCGGGAGGCGAGCCTACAAGATCAGGTAATGCTATGGGTGATATCCTTGGCGGAATGAATATGATCATGGGCGTACTTATGGCGCTTCATGCAAGAGAGCGTACAGGACTTGGCCAGAGAGTTGATGTTTCTCTTGTTGATTCGGTTGTGGCAAGTCTTGAGAATGCGTATATCAGATATTTTGACTCGGGAAAAATCCCTGTAAGAAATGGTAACGCATATGCATCAATCGCACCTTATGATACATATCATGCAAAGGACGGATTTGTAGTTATCGCCTGTGGTAACCAGAAGCTTTACGAGAAATTCTGTAAGCTCATAGACAGAGAAGATATGATAACCGATGAGCGATTTCTTACAGTTCCTCTTCGTGTAAAGAACAACCTGATCCAAAAGGCAGAGATAGAGAAGTGGACAAAGGACAGAACTGTCAGTGAGATAGTGGATATTATTCTTGGTGCAGGTATTCCTGCAGGTCCTATCTATGATGTTAAGCAGATAACAGAGGATGAGCATATTTGTAAAGACAGAGAGATGTTCATTGATGTAGATCATCCCGTTATCGGACCTATGAAGGTAAATGGCAATCCCATTAAACTCATGGATATGATGCCCAGAATAAATCGCCCTGCTCCTACTCTTGGACAGGATAATGACAGCATTTTAAAAGACGTACTTGGCTATTCAGATGAAGAAATCGCTGCTTTTAAGGAAGCAGGGACAATCTGATAAGTTTTAATTTTCGGCCACCGTATCCGGACGGCATAGCTACATGTAAACCGGCGATTAAAGAGGAGAACGAACCATGGCATTAGATAAGGCAGCAATTGAAGAGATGATCAGGCAGTATATGGAGAAGCAGAAGAAGCTTCTTTGCAACATTCCACTTGATATAGTGGCAGAAGAAGGCGAACTTGAAGAGGTCATGATTCCTTCAGATGATGGAAAAAAGCTGAAAACATGGTTCTTTTTCCCTAAAAATATGGAATATCCTCTTCCCTGTATTGCAGTTAGATGCTGCTATGTGGATCAGGTGGAATTACTGAAGCTTAAGGCAAGGGAGTTTAATAAAAGGGGCTTTGCCTTTGCAGTTCAGTGGTGCCGCGGTATAAATGGCTCTGAAGGAGAGTGGGTACCTAACATAAATGAGAGAAGAGACGGACTTTCCTTTATGAATGCACTTCAGGAAGACGATAGGATTGAAAGTGTTGGCTACTGGGGAGATTCATATCTTGCACTTACAGGATGGTGCATGGCTGATGCGGTTCCCTCCAAGGTTAAGACCATGTATCTTGGAGTCTATGGCTGCTTTAGACATACCTCTGCATACAAGGATGGTATGTTCAGGCAGGACATCCTGACAGACTGGGCCATGAATAATGCGGGAGTTCCGATTAGCGCAGACTATCTTGAAAGCGCAGCTTACATGCCGCAGGCAGAAGTTGATGAGAAGCTTTGGGGCGTAAAGCTTGACTGGTACAGGGACTGGATTACTCATACAGACAGAAATGATCCCTATTGGGAAGAAGGCTTCTGGGGAATGCTTAAGGAAATCCCCGGGAAGGTGAAGATACCCGTATGCGTCAGAGAAGGTTGGTATGACCATCATCTTGGCAGCGCTATTGAGACCTGGGAAGCTCTTAGTGATGAGACCAAGGCTATAAGCAGAATAGAGATTGGCCCTTGGAATCATGGGTATGCAAATTGTATAGATCATCAGAATACCGAGAATGTAGGTGAAGATGCATTTTCATCGCCTGCTCTTTGGTTTGATGAGATACTTAGGAAAAATAAGACTACTTCAGAGAATGTAAGATTATATGAAGTAGGTGCAGATAGATGGGAATATCCTAAGGAATTCCCGGTTAGATCAGAGAAAATAAAGAGCTTTTATCTTGATAAGGATAAAAAGCTTTGCAGAGAAATGTCATCAGATAACGGAGAATGCTCTTTTGTATATGATCCAAAGAATCCGGTTATGGTATGCGGAGCGGAGTCAACCTTCCATTCTATGATGGAAAATGGATCACACATACAAAAAGAAGCGGACTATCGAAGCGATGTTACCAGTTTTGTATCAGATAAACTGGAAGAGGAGATCCATGTCCTTGGACAGATCAATGTAAAGCTTCATGTATCATCTGATGCGGAGGATACAGCCTTCTATGTAAAAGTAATTGAGGAATTTGAGGATAAAAAGAGTTATAATGTTAGAGGTAGCATTACCACTTTGGCATATAGAAATGACGCTGACGCAAGACAAAGCTATGAGCCGGGTGATGTATGCGAGGTCAACATAAAGCTCTGGGACATCGATTGGTGTTTTCAAAAGGGCAGCAGGATCAGACTTGATATAACATCATCGAATTTCCCTGAATACAGTATACATTCAAATAATGCCGGAGTATGGTCACTTCAGAAGAATCAGAAAAAGGCAAAACAGACAATTTATACAGGCAAAGAAAGGGCCTCTGTCCTTGAGTTGCCCATAGCATAACTTATTTTACTAGAAAAAGATGGGAGAACTTGAATGTTTGGGAGACTCTCAAAATATTTGAAGCACCGCCCAATACTGAGAAGATGGATTTTAGTAGGGCTGGCTATTGTTTTACTCACCGGTGTGGGTATGATAGGGTCAGCCTTCTTTTTGGTGCATAAATTGTATGCCAAGGAGGAGTCTCTTCAGGAGGAGCTCCTTCGTGAGCAGGTGGCATCAATTGAAAACATCTGCGAAGAGGTAGTACTTGGGGCACAGACCTTTATAACCAATAATCTGGTTCAGATTGCGGCAAAAAAGCATGATGAAAATCTGGAAGACAAAATGCGTCTTTCTGAGATAGCGGATCTGATGGATGAATATGGCGCTGTTCATGATGTGTTTGGTAAGATGTATCTTTTTTTACCTAAGAATACGCCATCAGTTCTGACAAAAGAAGAATTTATCAACATCAGTGATAATATAAACAGCGTTCAGGGCCTTGGTCTTACAGCTGAGGATATGCAGATTTTGTACAACGATGCGCTGTACAGTAAGTTTAAGGTTGCAGGATCAGGCAGTGAGAAGCGCCTTTTTTACTCTATGTCCACACAGTATGCAGCTCCTTTTGAGGAGCAGGATGCCGTCTTACTCATAGAGATAGATAAGACCAAAATGAAGGAAGCAATAAATAATAATTATAATTTTTTGCTTATTTCGGAAGATGATGAATATATAGAGCTGGGCAACGGTGGTCTCGACGAAGAGATGATTACTGAATGCAAAGCTTCTGTGGATAAGCATATAGTTGGTAAGAAGGTAATATATCCTTTTGCATTGGGACCTTATGGACTCAGAATGGTCGCTGTTCTTGATACGGGACTTGCTATTGATGCAGTTAAACCCTTTGTTGTCGGGGTAATTATTTATGGTCTTGCTCTTATTCTGCTGGGCGGAATTTTTGTCACCCACATTATGAGAGTTCAGTACAGACCCATCGAATCACTTCTGGATTTCATGGATAAATACGAGACTACCAGATTTGCAGATGGTTCTGAGTTAAATGATGACGAGTTCAAGCGTATTGAAATTGGAATAAGTAAGTCAATCAATAGCATTCAGATGTTGCAGGTATCCCAGAAGGAGCTCGATAAATTCAAAAATGACAACGAGACAAGGATTATAAGACTGTTGAATTACGGAACGGATACCTTATCCGAGGATGATGGCGATGGCAACAGATACCTGGTAGTCAGCTATGATATCGATAATCCTACTGAAACTCCAATGGATCAGAAGGAGAGAGATCAGGTATGGTTTATCATTCACAATGTATCGGAAGAGCTTATTGGGAAAGAGAATCTGCTAATTACAGGCGGCCTGGCTCACTGGTTTTACAATATTGTTGAACTTAGAGGACAGGATGAGCTGTCACTTCCGGACCTGACCGATAAATTAAATACCGTATGCAGCTTTATCAGAGAGAAGTTTGATATAGCTCTTGTAGCGAACATTTCTGACATCCATCATGGTAAAAAAGGAATCCCTACAGCCAACAGAGAGGCTATGCTGGTTCGAGAATACCGTATTTATGTAGGTACTCTTCCAAATGTAGCATTCTATAAAGAGTTGTCTCTCGATGATGAAGCAAAGGCAACCCTGACAAGCTGGGATCAGATGGAGCAGGTTCAGAACCTTTACCGCATGCATAGAGGCATTGAAGCTCAGAGCATGCTTGATAATATCGTAAATGCCGCTGTTGAGAGCAGTAAAGGCACTGATAGTGTTGATGAATCCGAGAAGGAAAACAGCGGAAAGAGCATGCAGCTGGTGGAGAAGGCCAAGGAGTTTGTTGATAAGCAGTATTCTGATAAGGATATGAACGTCAACAGCGTGGCAAACGAGCTTAATGTCAATAATTCCTATCTATCAAGAACTTTTAAACAGATATATGGCATAGGAATGCTGGAATATATCAACAATGTAAGACTTGATAACGCTGAAATACTTATGGCAAACGGAATGACTGTTAAAGATGCTGCCGACAAGGTTGGATTTACAACACCAAGACCTCTTATAAGATGCTTTAGAGAAAAACATGGAACCACCCCGGGAGATTTTTATAAGAGTAAATAATTTATTAAAAAAATAAAAATTTTATTACCCAAAGTAAATAATTAAGATGATTATAAAATCGGAAATACGTAAATGTATTTCCGATTTTTTATTATAAACATTCTGTAAAATACCACAATTTTTCATAGTAAAAAATTGTACATCAATCTCAAAATGCAGATAAATACAGGGTTTTAAGAGGGCAATATTTCGAAACATAGCACATTTTTTACATAATGACAAAAATGATACCCTGACGTAAAAAAGCGGTTCTTTTAATGCGTATAGTACAACGATATACTAAACTCACACAAGGCAATCAGCTGCATAGGGAGCAGCCAAAAGAAAAAGGAGAAGGAAGGAATGGAGCAAAAAGTAACAAAAGAAAAGCCGGTGATTCCGGCAACGGGGTATGCAGAGCATGCCGGCTTTGCAGGGTTCTTACATAATTTAAAGACAGACATCCTGCGAAACAAAGTAATCTACATTATGTGCATACCGATCGTGGTATGGTACATCATTTTCCATTATATACCGATGGCAGGTATCATAATGGCATTTCAGAAGTACACACCGGCACTTGGAATATCAGGTAGCCCTTGGGTAGGACTTGATAACTTCACAAGATTTTTTACCGGTCCTTATTTTGGAAGACTTCTTAGAAACACAACTGTGATCGGTGTTCTGGATGTAGTATTCGGATTCCCGGCACCAATTATTTTCGCATTGCTTCTTAATGAAGTAAGAGCAAAATTCTATAAGAAAACAATTCAGACAGTTTCTTATATGCCCTACTTCATATCAATGGTTGTTGTCTGCGGTCTTATCGTAGACTTCACACAGAGCGGCGGACTTATTTCAAACGTAGTAGCTAAGCTTACAAACACAACAGTAGAGAACCTGCTGGCTAACCCTTCAAACTATTGGGCAATACATATTGCTTCTAATATATGGCAGGGAATGGGCTACGGATCAATCATCTACATCGCAGCACTTGCCGGTGTTGATCAGGAGCTTTACGAGGCAGCAGTTCTGGACGGGGCATCAAGATGGCAGAGATGTATACACATCACAATCCCATCCATCATGCCTACAATCATGATCATGCTTATCCTCAGAATGGGATCCATCCTGCAGGTCGGCGCAGACAAGATTCTGCTTTTGTACACACCTGCAACTTACGAGACAGCGGATGTTATCAGTACTTACATTTACAGATGTGGTCTTCAGCAGTATGATTACGGTTTTTCAACTGCAGTAGGTCTTTTCAACTCAATAATTGGTACTGCATTCCTGCTTACAACAAATGCAATTTCAAGGAAATTTACAGAGTCAAGCCTGTTCTGATTGGAGGAAATAGAAATGGTAGTAAAAAAGACAATAGGAGATTATATATTTGATTCACTCAATTATATATTCCTCGCATTAATAGCTTTTCTGTGTGTGGTTCCAATCGTACATGTATGCTTTGCATCAATTTCAGAACCCGCACTTGTTGATAAGGCTACAAGTTTTATTCTTTTGCCTTTAGGTAAGCCATCACTTAATGCTTACAAGATTATCATGCGTTACAAGAACATCTGGATCGGCTACAGAAACACAATCGTTTATGTTGTAGCACAGTGCCTTATAACCAGCGTACTTTCAGTTATCGCAGGTTATATCACATCAAGAAAAAGATTTCGTTACAGAAATGCACTTATGATGTTCCTGGCATTCACAATGCTGTTTAACGGCGGAATGATCCCAACCTATATGGTAGTAAATAAGCTGGGACTTTTGAATACAAGAGCTGCGCTTTTGATTCCGCAGGCCATGGGCGTTTTCTATATCATTATTATGAGAACAGCTATCCAGGCTATTCCGGATTCTCTTGAAGAATCTGCAAGAATTGACGGAGCAGGGGAGTTGACAATCATGTTTAAGATCATCCTTCCTTTGTGTAAAGCGACCTTTGCAGTAATCATTCTGTTTATCGCAGTTGGTAAGTGGAATGAATGGTTCCCGGCTCTCCTGTATCTGCCTACCGCAAGAGATAAGTATCCTCTTCAGATGTTCATGAGAGAGATTTTGATTTCTGCGCAGAACTCCACAAATTCAGTTACTGCTAATGCAGGCGATCTTATGGATAATGCTCAGATGTATAAGACACTGGTTAAATACGGATCAATCGTAGTATCAACACTTCCGATTCTCGTTATATATCCGTTCGTACAGAAGTACTTCGTTACAGGTGTAATGGTAGGATCTGTAAAAGGTTGACATTGAGGACTTGATGAGGTTCTTTCGAATCTGGTCCGAAAGTCGTTCTGGTGAGGGCTTTAGCCCGAGAGCAGAACTTCATTATTGGTATCAATTAAAAATGATATAAATGAAAGAGAGGTAATTTTTAATGAAAAAGAAGGTATTGGCAGTAATGCTGACAGCAGCAATGCTTGCAGGAACTATCGCAGGCTGCGGTAGTAAGGGTGCAGACACAGGTTCAGGCACTGATTCAGCAAGTTCAGGGGATGCAGCTGTAACAGCAGATGCAGGCGATTGGACATGGCCCCTTGCAGAGAAGAAGGAGCTTAGCATCTGGATCGTTTGGAGTAACGACTATGTAGAGAATCCTAACGACCTTAAAGCTATCCAGAAGATGGAAGAGCTTACAAACGTACATGTTAACTGGCAGGTAGTAGACGCTGCATCCGCTCAGGAGCAGTTCGGTCTTATGCTTGCATCCGGTGAGTATCCGGATATCATCCGTGACTGCGGAACATATTATCCCGGCGGAACAGAGAAGGGTGTACAGGACGGCGTCCTTGCAGACCTTACAGACGTAGCAGATAAGTATATGCCTAACTATCAGGCACTTCGTAAGAGCAATCCTCAGCTCGAAAAGGATACTGTAACTGATGAAGGAAAGCTCGTTGGAGCACGTACAATTGCTTCCTACTTCGGTGATGTATCAGGTGAGAGAGTATGGGCAGGTATGGCACTTCGTGGTGACTGGCTCAACGATCTTGGTCTCGAGGTTCCCAGAACTATCGATCAGTGGGAAACAGTTCTTACAGCATTCAAGGAGAACTATCCTGAGTGTGAAGCACCTCTTATGATCGGTACAAACGGATATGATTACTTCAGCCATTTCCTTTCAGCTTATGGATGCCTTGGTGAATTCTACAAGGATGGCGATAAAGTTAAGTATGGTCCTCTTGAAGATGGTTACAAGCAGTGGCTTACACTTTTCCATGACTGGTATGAGAAGGGACTCATCGATCCTAACTTCATGACAAACGCAGCTGACATGATGAGCCCTCAGGATTACATGGGAACAGGAAAATGCGGTGCAGGTATCCAGCTTTGGGGATTCACAGCTGACGTAATGAAGGCTCAGGGTTACAATAATGATGAGGACTTTAACATCGTAGCAACATCATCACCTGTACTTAAGGAAGGTGACACACCTGAGATCGGTTTTGCAACATCTGACCTTGTTAAGGAAGAAGTTGGTATCGCAGCTACAACAAAGGATCTTGAGCTTGCATGCAGATATCTTGATTTCTGGTACACAAACGAAGCTATGCTTCTTGATTCAGTAGGTATTGAAGGCGAGTCCTATACAAAGGACGGCGACACATATCACCTCACAGATGCTATGCAGCAGATGGTAGACGAGGGTAAGGTTAACACACTTTCAGAGGCAGTTTACACATATTCACTTGGAACATCTGATTTCGGTCTTTACAACTGGGGTATGTTTGATCCTATCTACGAAGGAAATTCAGCCCTTAATGCTTATGATGAATTCAATAAAGACAAGTTTGATCTTATGCTTCCTTCCTGCATGACACTTACAGATGCTGAGAACTCTGAGTATGTAACACTTTACACAGATATCCAGACACTTGTTCGGGAGAACACAGTTAAGTTCATCACAGGCGAGCAGTCACTTGATGACTACGATGCATTCGTAGAGCAGCTTAAGACATACAACATCGATCGTTGCATCGAGCTTAAGCAGGCAGCACTTGATCGTTACAACGCTCGTTAATTTCAGAAAAAGAGAAGGTATTTAACAATATAAGGGTAGGGGGAAGCTGTTATCCCCCTACCCGATTAATTTCAGAAAAGTGGGGACATAAAAATGAAATTTTTTAAACAGGATGAATCAACAATCGTAAGTACAAAGGCCGGAAAACTTCAGGGATATTTCTATGACGGTACTTACATTTTCAAGGGCGTGCATTACGCTGAAGCAGAGCGTTTCTGTCAGCCCACAGAGGTAGAGCCCTGGGAAGGCATCAAGGATGCAACATCTTTCGGAATGGTTTGCCCTCTTATGCAGCAGGATACACCCAGAGGAGAGCTGATGGTTCCTCATGCATACTGGCCTCAGGATGAACATTGCCAGAACCTTAACATCTGGTCAACAAAACTTTGCAAAGATGCTAAAAAGCCTGTAATGGTATGGCTTCACGGCGGCGGATTCTTTGCAGGTTCTTCTATAGAGCAGCTCTGCTATGACGGAGCAGCAATGGCTAAGGAAGGCGACGTAGTAGTTGTTACAATCAACCACCGTCTCAACCTCCTTGGATACCTTGATCTTTCTCCTTTTGGTGAAAAGTACAAAAATTCCGGAAACTGCGGTAACGCAGATATGGTAGCAGCCCTTAAATGGGTTAAAGAAAACATCGCAGCTTTCGGCGGCGATCCCGACAACGTTACAATCTTTGGTCAGTCTGGTGGCGGTATGAAAGTTACCTCTCTTATGCAGACACCTGAAGCTGATGGACTTTTCCAGAAAGGTATTGTAATGAGCGGAGTACTCGGCAAAGACTTTATGGATACAGGAAAGGGTGATGGCAGACCGATCGTTACAGCTATGCTTAAAGAACTAGGACTATCTGAGAACGACGTAGAGAAGCTTGAAACCCTTCCTTATCCGGCTCTTTGCGAGGCTTATGGCAAAGTAGTTGAGGATATCAAGAAGCAGGGACTTTACACAGGTATGTCACCTATGATCAATGACTGGTACAAGGGTGAGCCTCAGTTCGTTGGATTCACAGAGAATTCCAAGAAGATCCCGCTTATGATCGGTAGTGTATTTGGCGAATTCGCATTCATGCCTCTTACATTCGATAAGACAAAGATGACTGAAGAAGAGATGAGAGCAAAGGTTGCAGAGACCTTTGGTGATCAGGCAGATGAGCTCATTGAGAAGTTCAAGGCAGCTTATCCTGATAAGAAGATTGTTGATCTTATTTCTTATGACTCAATCTTCCGTGCGCCTACTAGAGTACTCATTGAGGAAGCAAGTAAGAGAACAGAAGCACCTGTTTACTCTTATGTATTTGCTCTTGAGTTCCCGATTCAGCACAACAAGCCCGCTTGGCACTGCTCAGATATTGCATTCTTCTTCCACAATATCGATCTCGTACCTGTAGCAAACGTACCCGGCGTATCCGATAAGCTTCAGGAGCAGATCTTCAAGGCAGTAATGAACTTTGCAAGAACAGGCGATCCTAACCACGAAGAGCTTCCTACATGGGATGCATCCAAGCCTGGTGATGAAGCTACAATGATCTTTGACAGAACCTGCGAGTGTAAGCACAACTTTGATGCAGAGCTCGTAAAGCTTCATTCAAGCATTATTCCGAAGTTTATGTTCGGCGGAGATGTTGAAATTCAGCACTAATTCATATCTTAAATATGGTCATGACAGGCAGCTGCGTATGTAGCTGCCTGTTTTTATGATAAAATATAAATATATTCATTAAATTCCAAGAAAACGGACAAAATGGCGAAGAAACATATTTTAGACGAACTTAAAAACTTAAGAGACAGTGATCTCTATCCTTTACATATGCCCGGACATAAGAGAAATAAAAATGCAGGTCCCATGGCAGGCTATATGGATATTGATATCACGGAGATAGATGATTACGATAACCTCCATGATGCAGAGGGTATGATTCTTGATGCGGAAAAAAGAGCAGCAAAGCTGTACGGCGCAGAGGAGACGCATTTTCTTGTTAATGGCAGTACCTGCGGAGTACTAAGTGCGGTATCAGCAGCTGTTTCTAAAGGCGGAAAGCTGATAACTGCAAGGAATTGTCATAAGTCTCTATACAATGCAGCTTATTTGAGGGAGCTTTCGCTTTCATACATCATGCCGGAATGTACCTGGCTTCTTGGCAGGATAAGTCCTTCGTCAGTCAGAGAAGCCCTTTTACAAAATGAGGATGCACAGGCACTTTTTATCACATCTCCAACATACGAGGGAATATCATCAGATATAAAGGCCATAGCAGATATCTGTCATGAAAAAGGAGTTATCCTTATTGTGGATTCAGCCCATGGGGCGCATTTCGGCTTAGATGAAAGGCTCCCTAAGAACGCAGTAAATGAAGGCGCTGACATAGTAATATGCAGTGTTCATAAGACCTTGGCCTCAATGACACAGACAGCGCTGATACATGTACAAGGAGATTTTGTTAACAGAGAAAGACTTCGCAGATATCTTAGGATTTATCAGTCGAGCAGTCCTTCATACGTATTAATGGCATCAATTGATTCCTGCCTAAGGGACATTGAAGAGCGGGGCGAGGAAGTATTTTCAAGGCTTCTCGCATACAGAACTCGAATTGAAAAGGAAACTGCCGGTTGCAGGAATATATTTATTCCTGACATGAACGTGATAGCTGATCCGGGAAAAGTACTGATATGCTCGGCATCAGCAAATATCACAGGGCAGCAGATATATGATATACTTCGTTTAGAGTATCATTTGCAGCTGGAGATGGCAGGAGATACCTACGGCCTTGCCATTATCACAGGTTACGATACGGATGTAGGAATAGACAGGCTGATACAGGCCATAAAGGATATGGATTTGCGACTTGCCGGTAAAGGTAATCCCGGTGAGTACAAAACCTTTAATATTCCAAGAGCAGTTTTTCCTTTATATAAAGCATGGGATGCAGAGTTTGAATATATCGACATATCTGAGGCAGCAGGCAGGATTGCGGGAGATTTTATAAATCTCTATCCGCCGGGAATACCTCTTATAGTCCCCGGAGAAACCTTTGATAAAGATCTCATAGCAGAAATTGGGGAATATATTAATGCGGGTATGAATGTCCAGGGCGTAGAAATTGCGCATGCCGGAGATAGAAGATTAAAAGTAATAAAAAGTGAAAGTTAAGTTGGAGTAATTAATACTGATGGGAAAGATTTATGAAATAATGGGCAGGAGCTCCTGCGGTAAGGATACTATATACAAAAAGCTCCTTGAGAGAGGTAATGCGAACCTTAATAAGGTGATCATCTATACCACAAGGCCCATGAGAGACAGAGAACGCGATGGTGTACAGTACTTTTTTTGTGATGAAGAGCGTTATCTGGAATTCAAAAACAGTCGAAAGATAATAGAAGAGAGGACCTACAACACTGTCTATGGGCCCTGGCATTATTTTACCGTGGACGATGGACAGATAGATTTGGATAAAGGAAATTACCTTATAATCGGCACAATTGAGATGTATACATCGATCAGGGATTACTTTGGCAAAGACAAGGTGGTGCCCATGATGATCCAGGTTGATGACGGAGTGATCCTTCAAAGAGCCCTTGGAAGGGAGCTGAAAAGGGAAAATCCCGGATATGATGAGATGTGCAGAAGATATCTGGCGGACAAGGCGGATTATTCTGATGAGAATTTGAAGGCAGCAGGTGTCGATAATTTTTTCAATAACGACGGCGACATCGAGGAGTGTCTTAGCGAAATCGAAGCATTTATCCTTGCGGATGAAAAATAAGAGGAAACCTAATGGATATACGAATAGACAATATTCAAAATACACAGCAGGTTCAACAGACACAGTCACAGCAGGAGGTAAGCGGTGACTTTAAATTCACGCTTACAAGTAAGATTGAGGACTCGTCTCTGGCGGAGCGCCTTAACCTTATGATGCAGGACATCGTTCAGCAGGGAAAACAGATATCCAAAAAGAACGATATCAGAGACATGCAAAGATATCGCTTTCTTATTAAGGATTTCCTTAATGAAGTGGTTACGAGATCCCATGCCTTTTCCAGAGAAAATTTCCTGGACAGAAGAGGAAGACACAGGGTTTACGGCATAATCAGACTTATTGATGAAAATCTTGACGAGCTGGCACAGGAGCTTGTTAAGGATGAAAAGGACAATATCCAGATACTGGCAAAAATAGGCCAGATTCAGGGATTACTGCTTGATATATTTACGTAATGACGGGAGGAGCTGCAAAAATGGCGCATTTTGCAGATATTATTGATCAGGGACAGATAGTGGAACACATGCAGAATGCCCTGAGAACAGGAAAAATATCCCACGCATATATTATCTCCGGTGATGTCGGATCCGGAAAAAAGCTTATAGCTGATACATTTTCCAAGGCAATTTTATGTGAAAACAGAAAAGATGACGGTAAGCTCATAGAGAGCTGCGACGAATGTCATTCCTGCAATCAGACAGAGAGTGGATCTCATCCTGATATCAGGAAGGTGACCCACGAGAAAGCCACTATCGGTGTTGACGATATCAGGCAGCAGGTCTGCGATGATGTTTACATCAAGCCCTATTCCGACCATAAAATCTATATAATACCGGAAGCCGAAAAGATGACGGTTCAGGCTCAAAATGCTCTTCTTAAGACCTTGGAAGAGCCGCCTGCATACGCGGTTATCATCATTCTGACAGCCAATATAGATGCATTTTTGCCAACAATACTGAGCAGATGCATTGTTTTTCAGATAAAACCCGTAAGGGACGATCTTCTTATGAAGTATCTTATGGAAAAAAGGAAGATTGTGGATTACAAGGCAAGGCTTTCTGTTTCCTTTGCTCAGGGCAATATAGGAAAAGCAATTCTGTTATCTGAGAGCGAGGAGTTTGAGAGGCTTAAAAACGGCACAATTGATCTGCTATCGAGGATGGAGAGACTCACCGTAAATGAAATTGCAGACAGAATGTCCGATATGCTGATCACAGGTAATGCAGTCGAAGAGAGTGATGATTCCGACACTGAAGAGAAAAAGGCAAAGTCCACATCCAAAAAGCCGGATCCTGTAGCGGTTAATAACTATCTTGATATATTAATGTTTTTGGGCCGTGATTTCCTTGTGTATAAAGCCGAGGATAGCGCTGAACACTTGATTTTCGCGGATAAACTGTCGTATATTAGTAGTGTTACCACAAAATGTACGTATAAACAGATAGGCAATATGATCAAAGCTGTCGATGAGGCCAGAAGCAGGATAAAAGCTAACGTTAACGTGCTTCTTACTCTTGAGATGCTAATGCTAAATATAAAGGAGAATTTATAATATATGACCAGGGTTATCGGCGTCAGATTCAGAACGGCCGGAAAGATCTACTATTTTGATCCCGGGGATTTTGAGATAAAAAAGGGAGACCACGTCATCGTTGAGACTGCCAGAGGTATCGAGTTTGGAACAGTTCTCAGTGATCCCAGAGACGTGGAGGATGAAGAGGTTACAAAGCCCCTCAAGGGCGTTCTTCGTATGGCAAATGACAAGGACGTTGAGCAGGAGGCTACCAACAGGATAAAAGAAAAGGAAGCATTCCGCATCTGTAAGGAGAAGATCATCAAGCACGGTCTTGAGATGAAGCTTATCGATGCAGAATACACCTTTGATAACAATAAAGTGCTGTTCTATTTTACAGCAGATGGACGAATCGATTTCAGAGAACTGGTTAAGGATCTTGCTTCAGAGTTCAAGACCAGAATTGAACTTAGACAGATAGGTGTACGAGATGAGACCAAGATAATAGGCGGATACGGCATCTGCGGAAGACCGCTTTGCTGCCACTCTTATTTATCCGATTTCATTCCTGTATCTATCAAGATGGCCAAGGAGCAGAATCTTTCACTTAATCCCACCAAGATTTCAGGTGTGTGCGGAAGACTTATGTGCTGCCTTAAAAATGAAGAGGATGTATATGAAGAACTCAACCGCAAGATGCCCGGAGTAGGCGATATTGTTGCTTCTAACGATGGCCTTGAGGGCGAGGTTGCAAGCGTTAATATTCTCAGACAGACAGTTCGTATCCTTGTGGATGTGGATGATGAGAAGGAAGTACATGAGTATCATGTGGACGACATCACCTTCCTTCGTAAAAAGCAGAAGCATAAGCAGAACAATGCTCCCAAGGAAAAGGATGTAGATGAAGAAGCACTTAAGGCTTTAGAGCAGGAAGACATCTCAGGTCTTGATGATGACGGAAATGCAGGAGCGCCTAAGGCTAATAAGGGCGATAGAAACCGCGACAGGAAAAACAACGATAGAAGAGACAGACAGAATAAGCAGAACAAGCAGGGCGGTCAGAATCGTCAAAATAACCAGAACCCTCAGGATGCTCAGAATGCTGCCGGCAAAGATAACAATCAAAACAATCAGAACAGTCAAAATAATCAGCCGGGAAAAGGCGCAGCTGAAAAGGAAAACGCCCAGAATAATCAGGGCGCAGGTGTAGAAGCTGCTGAGCAGAAGGGCCAGAATGACGGCGATAACAGGAAAAAGAAGAATCGCCACGGCGGAAACAGAAAGAACTTTAACAGAAACGGCAATAAAGGTGGCGGTAAGCCCCAGGGCCAAAAGGGTAACCAGGATGGAAGCACCAAAGCTTAAGACAGGTGAGAGACTTGATGACCTTCAAAGGAACGGTTTTCAGATAATCCAGAATCCCGAGAAATTCTGTTTTGGCATGGACGCTGTGCTTTTATCTGCTTTTGCAAGTGCGGGAAAAGGGGCAAGAGTCCTTGATCTTGGCACGGGTACAGGAATCATTCCGATACTTATGGCAGCTAAAACACAGGCAAAGGAACTGGTAGGACTGGAGATCCAGGAAGAAAGTGCAGATATGGCGATGCGCAGCGTGATGCTAAATGATATAGCTGATCGCGTGCGCATTGTATGCGGAGATATAAAAGAGGCGGACAAAATATTTGAACCTGCCTCTTTTGACGTTGTGACAACAAATCCTCCATATATGATAATGGGCCATGGACTAAGAAATCCTGAAGGACCAAAAGCCATAGCCAGACATGAAGTACTCTGCGACCTTGATGATGTACTAAGGGCTGCAAAGATCATGCTTCATCCGGGCGGTAAGTTTTACATGGTACACAGGCCCTTTAGACTTTCAGAGATTTTTGTAGCCATGACTAAACACAGGCTTGAACCTAAAAGAGTGCGCTTTGTGCACCCTTACGCCGATAAAGAGCCAAGCATGGTTCTCATTGAGGGCCTTAGGGATGGAAAGCCCAGGTTGTCTGTCGAGCCCCCGCTTATTATTTATAAAGAAGATGGCAAATACACAGATGAAGTAGCCGAGACTTACGGCTTTTAAGTATTAATTGCAATTAAAATAGGAGTTCTAATGGAAGAAAACAGAACGGGTATGCTTTATTTGTGTGCTACTCCCATAGGAAACCTTGATGATATCAGCTTCCGCGTTCTCGATACGCTGAAAAATGTAGATATCATCGCTGCGGAGGACACAAGAAACAGCATAAAGCTGCTTAATCATTTCGATATTCATACAGAAATGACCAGCTATCACGAATACAACAAGGTGGAGAAGGCAGAGTATCTTATAAGACTCATGAATGAGGGTAAGGATATCGCCCTTATCACAGATGCGGGAACTCCTGCCATCTCAGATCCCGGAGAGGTTCTGGTCAGAATGTGCCATGAAGCAGGCATTATTGTGACATCGCTCCCGGGGCCTGCAGCTTGTATCACAGCCCTTACGCTCTCAGGACTTAGCACCAGAAGATTTGTCTTTGAAGGTTTTTTGCCTCCTGCAGATGATAAAAAGGAGAGGCGTAGGATACTGGATAGTCTTAAGGACGAGCACAGGACTATCATCATGTATGAAGCACCTCATCACTTAAGGGGAACTCTGGCTGACCTTGCGGATACACTTGGGGACAGAAAGATCACCATTTGCAGAGAGCTTACAAAGAAGTTTGAGGAGATAGTGCCCACAACCATAAGCTCAGCCATAGCTTTTTATGAGGAAAATGATCCAAGAGGGGAGTACGTACTTGTAATAGATGGGGTAAGCCTTTTGGAGCTTGAAAAACGAGGTCAGGAAGAATGGCTTAAAATGAGCCTTCAGGACCACATGGCCTACTATGAAAAGGACGGCATGAGCAGGAAAGATGCCATGAAGCAGGTTGCTTCAGACAGAGGAGTTGGAAAGCGCGATATTTACAAGGCTCTTTTGGAGGAAGAAGGTAAGGAATAAGATTTGGGGAGGATAAATGCAGGCAGATTTACTTAAAACCACATACATTCTTATCGCTGTCATAGCAGTTATCCTGATCATGGTGGTTATAGTTCTTCTAATTAGGAGATGGAGAAACAGACCGCTTCCCATGGATGAGCTTGGCGGCCATGAATTTGAATACTACTGCGCAGACCTTCTAAAAAGCCACGGCTTCCAGGAAGCTACGGTTACCAAAGGAAGCGGAGATTTCGGAGCAGATATCCTTGCGGAGAAGGATGGCGTAAGCTATGCGGTGCAGTGTAAGTGCTACGACAGGCCAATCGGCGTAAAGGCCATACAGGAAGTATATGCGGGGAAAGATTTCTACGACTGCATGGTTGGCGTAGTAATGACCAATCAGTACTTCACAGAGCCCGCAGTCACTATGGCAAAGAAGCTAAACATCATGCTTTGGGACAGAGGCTATATAGATAGTATGGAAAAGGAAAATGAGCATTAGCGAGGATTAAAAAAGAGGCTATGGAACAAGTTAAGTTCCATAGCCTTTAGTTATTTAAGCTGCTCTAAAATTTTATCAGAAAATATCTCTTCCCTTTTCATCAGCTATTCCGCTTTTTCTAAAGAAGTAGGAATTCACCTGATCGCGCCACTCCCTGGCATTGTGAATCTGCATGTCAAAGCGCTGCTTTACTCTTGCAAATGCTTCAGGTTCAATCTCCTTTTCAAGGCTGTCCCACATAGCTGCAAGCTCTTCAGCTTCTGACTCACCCTCAAAGTGGGTATCGTAGATGTACTGTATGAGAGTTCTGCCATCCATCATCTTCCAGGTGTAAGGAATGTGATGGAAGAAAAGAAGCAGTTCTTCAGGGCAGGTCTTAGGATCATTGTAGATTTCAGCATTTTCCTTGTAGTACTGCTGAGCATAGCCTGTACCCTTATCGCTTCTGTCTACGCCAAGTCCCAGGTGGTCTGCTCTGTGGTAGGTGCCCCATCTTGAGTATTCATAGCCATCCACACTTGGTCCGTAGTGGGTTTCAGGAGTAACCATCCAGCCAATTCCAAGAGGACAGGTATATTTCTCGTATATTCTTCTTGAATCAAGAAGCATCTTTACAAGCTTATCCTCAGCATCCTCGCTAAGTGCAAAGGTCAGCTTAACCCACTCTCTTGCAATCTCTTCAGAAGAAAGTGTCGTATCAAAAGCAAGTCTTCCAAAGCCGTAGGTGTTGGCAGCAGCCAGGTCGTTTCCTGTCCAGTTGAGGTCGTTACCGGTATTAATAACAGCGGCGATTCCGCAGTTCTTATTTCCAAAAGCTTTGCCGCTTATGACATCTGCTACAGTATCCTTATCATCCTGGCAGTGTGTTCTGAACTCAAGAACTTCCTTGAACATGGGCATAAGATAGCATAAGTCGATCTGATGACCTGTATATTCCTGGGCAATCTGCACCTCCAGCATCTGATTTGTTTTTGTAAGACCGCCAAGAAGGGGAGAAACAGGCTCTCTTATCTGGAAATCCATGGGGCCGTTCTTAATCTGAAGAATAACATTGTCGTGATACTCACCGTCAAGATCCTTGAAATAGTCATAGCCTGCGCGGGCTCTGTCGGTCTTTTTATCTCTCCAGTCCTGAGTGCAGTTATACACAAAGCATCTCCAGATTATGAGTTTATCGTATTCCTTTACGATGTCTGCCAGCATATTTGCGCCGTCTGCCTGTGTCCTTCCATAGGTAAAAGGACCGGGTCTTCCCTCAGAATCGGCTTTTACAAGGAAACCTCCAAGTTCAGGAAGCTCTGTGAATACTTCTTTGCATTTATCCTTCCACCAGGAAATAACACCTTCATCAAGGGGATCGCAAATGTCCATTCCACCGATCTCAATGGGAGATGCAAAGTTAAGTGACAGGTACATCTTAATTCCATAATCAGCAAAAACTTCAGACAGTTCGCGGAGCTTTGAAAAATATCTGTCAGTTATCATGTAGCTGGCAGCCTGCTTTACATTTACGTTGTTAATTACGATGCCATTAATGCCGATGCTTGCCATGAAACGTGCATAATCACGGGTCCTGTCATCAACAATAATCTCATTATTAACATAGAAAAATGATCTTCCCGAATAACCTCTTTCAATGCTGCCATCCATATTGTCCCAATGGTTCATCATACGAAGCGGATTATCAGGCTCTGATAATAGCTCAAAATCAGCGTCAACTTCTCTTAAAGTGATAAGTCTAAGAAGCTCGAACATTCCATAGAGGGCACCGTTTTCGTCGGATGCGCCGATTGTAACTGTGCTTCCCATCTTTTTAACAACAAAGCCTTCCTTAGCTATGGATGAATCCTTTATTACCTTAAGCTCTGTGTCAGCACCGGTATCTGTAATCTCAGCTCCCGTAAGTTTTGGAAGAGCAAGAGAAACTTCGTTTTTAAGGCTATTAATAACTCTGTTTTTCTCATCAAATCCATCAAAAGAAATATGCCATTTTCCGCCATCATCACTTACTTTGTGATAAGCAAGCCAAAGCTGTGACCAATCTGTATTTTTCACTGTAATAATTCTCCTTAATGTACAAATAATGCCATGTAACACAATAATTCTAAAATTTTTCGTGGTACATGGCATTTCAATATTTGCGAAGTTGTATTTACTTATTGCTTAGGTAATAGCCTTTGTTTTCCATCTTCCAACCTTGTAGGTAAGGAAGGTTATGAATGCACCAAGGGTCCAGGTAATCAGCATTGAGAGCTGCATCATGTAGCAGTTACCCTGGGGAAGCTCAGGTGATTTTGTAAGGTTTACAAAAATGTAGGCCATAGGTACACGCATGATGATCGATGAAAACATGGAGATCCACATGGGAGCAACAGTATCACCGGCTCCGCGCATAATACCTGAAAGGCACTGGGTAACCTCCATGGCGATATAGCCTACGATCAGAATACACATCATCTTATAGCTCATCTCGATAAGCTCATGGGTACTGGTGAAAATTCCCATGATGTATTTTCCAAAGATAATGATCAGCACTGAGAGCACTGCGGAAATACCCATAGCAGCTAAGGTTCCGCTCTTTGCACCCTTTTCTACGCGGTCGATTTTTCCTGCTCCGATATTCTGACCTGCAAAGGTGGTCATGGCACTTCCGAATGAGAATGCGGGAAGCATTACGAATCCGTCGACTCTCATAACGATTACGTTAGCAGCTATATACAGCTCGCCGAAGGTATTTGTAAGATTCTGAACAACTATCATGGACATTGAGAAAATTGCCTGGGTAACACCTGAAGGAAGTCCAAGCTTAATGAGGTTCATAGTGTAGAACTTCTCAGGGATAAGGTACTCCTTCTTCATGTCGAAAACATCTGACATTTTGGTAAGCTTTCTCATACAAAGGAATGCTGATACAAACTGAGCAAGTACTGTTGCAAGGGCAACACCTGCAACACCCATTCTGAAGGTGGCAACAAATAAAAGGTCCAGTGCGATATTAAGGGATGTAGCAACCAGCAGATAAATAAGTGCTGAAACAGAATCTCCAAGACCGCGCAGAATTCCGCTCATTATGTTGTAGAATCCACCGCCCAGGATTCCGATGAAGATGATCCACAGATAAACCGTACACCAGTCAATGATGCTCTCCGGGGTTCCAAGGAGTTCCAGTATGGGCCTCGTTATTATGGGACCCATGATCATAATGATAAGTGATGCTATTGCTGTCAGTGTGATACTGCAGCCAATTGCTTTTGATAAGTGTTCCCTCTGCTTAGCGCCAAAATACTGGGAAACCATGATTGATGCACCTACTGCGATACCCATGAAAAGAACAAGCATGAGATTAAGGATGGGACCTGCACTTCCGACTGCTGCAAGTGCGTTATCACCAACAAATCTTCCAACTATTATGCTGTCTGCCGTGTTATAAAGCTGCTGTGCGATGTTTCCCAGAAGCATGGGAATGGTAAACTTGACAATCTGCCTGACGGGGCTGCCCTCTGTCATGTCAACAGGGGCGAAAATACTTTTTAAATTCATAACTTTCACCAACTTCTTTTTCTTTCTCTTCTTTAAATATATGTTAATGAAAAGTATGACAATTGTCAAGGTTTTTGCCCTGCCATTATTTCACAAAATAGTGCCTTCCAAGCCAGCGTGAAATGCCGTCAAGGCCCGGATATACTATTCTTTCGGAGATGTTTTGGTGATCAAGCATGTCCCTAATCTGCCACCTCAGTTCTTTTTTGATAATGTACTTAACAGTTTTTTCTGTATTCTTGTCAAGGAAGCCCTGAATGTCCTCCATGGCACTTGGAATAACCGCAAAGAATGAGTACTGGTTCACGATTCTGACATCAACGGATGGAGGCTCGATTATAAGCAGTGATTCTGAACCCATATCATCATCGTATTGCTCAAGGGAGGAGCAGGCTTCTGCCAGCATATCAACGGAAAATACAGTGGTTGCGTACTTTGTTGCGATTTTTTGATATTTTTCCGGTAAAAGATCGTGGAGCTCGTGGATGTCAGTTCTCCAAACAACGCTGTCGTGAGCTTCCATCTCATCCATATCATTTTCTGTTACGGAGAAATGGAGAGCCATAAGGGGCGAAAATGACCAGTCAAGAAGCCTTGTGGGAAGACCGTGATGCTGTCCGAAGATCATCTGTCGCCAAATGGAGCGCTCAATTGTGGGTTCTTCAAGGGCTGCGTATTTTGTGAAGTTTCTCAGCATACAGGGTTCAAGTTCTTTTCTTTTGTCCTTGCAATTGCGCATAAGACTGGTGGTAAGGGGAAACTCTGCATCGGGCTGGCCCCTGTAGACAAAGAGATTTCTGTGACGATCTAAGTCTTTTCTGTATTCCTGTTCGGAAACCATATCAAAAAGGGAATTCATATCAGAAATTTCAACCGTTTTAATCATATTGAGGACCCTCATTAAGAATGAAAACATTTATGGTTGCTTACAATAATATTTTATCACATTGCGCAATTTTTAAGTGCATTGAAGCAACGAATGAGTGGAAAAAATAAGGGCTAACACTTACAATTTGCTCATCAAACTGACTTTAGTTATAAGAGGATTCGATATGAACAGAGAAGAAGCAAGAAAAAGAGCAGAAGAACTTGTTAGCAAGATGACCGTTCAGGAGAAGGCATCTCAGCTTAAGTTCGATGCAGAAGCAATCGACAGACTAGGAATTCCCGCATATAACTGGTGGAACGAGTCTCTTCACGGCGTAGCAAGAGCAGGTACCGCAACCATGTTCCCTCAGGCAATAGGAATGGCTGCAGCTTTTGACGAGGAGCTTATGCAGGAAGTGGGCGAAGTAATCGCTACTGAGGGCAGAGCCAAGTACAACGAGCAGAGCAAACGCGGTGACAGAGATATCTATAAAGGTCTTACATTCTGGGCACCCAATGTAAACATCTTCCGTGATCCCAGATGGGGACGCGGTCATGAGACTTATGGTGAAGATCCCTTCCTTACAGGAAAGCTTGCAGTGCCTTTTATCAAAGGTATGCAGGGTGATGGTGAGTATATGAAGGTAGCTGCATGTGCCAAGCATTTTGCAGTTCACTCTGGTCCTGAAGCTTTAAGACACCATTTTGATGCAAAGGCTTCCAAGAAGGACATGGAGGAGACATATCTTCCCGCTTTTGAGACCTGCGTTAAGGATGCAGATGTAGAAGCTGTAATGGGAGCATACAACAGGACAAACGGTGAACCCTGCTGCGGACACGAGGTTCTGATGAAGGATACTCTTCGCGGAAAATGGGGCTTTAAGGGACATTTCGTTTCCGACTGCTGGGCTGTTCGTGATTTCCATGAAAACCACAAGGTTACAAGTATTCCTGAGGAATCAGTAAAGCTTGCCCTGGAAATGGGATGTGATCTTAACTGTGGTTGCACATATCAGAGAGTAATGAATTCATACAGAGCAGGAATGCTTGATGAAAAGTATATTACAGAATCATGTATCAGACTTTTCACAACAAGATTCCTTCTTGGTATGTTTGATGAGACAGAGTATGACAAGATTCCTTACACTGTAGTAGAGAGCCCTGAGCACCTTGCAGTTGCAAGCAGAGCCGCTCTTGAAAGTGTAGTAATGCTTAAAAATGACGGCGTTCTTCCTCTTAAGAAGGGCGAATATAAGACAGTGGGCGTTATCGGTCCCAATGCAGATTCCAGAGTTGCTCTTATGGGTAACTATCACGGAACAAGCTCCAAGTACGTAACTGTACTTCAGGGAATCCAGAACGCAGTAGGAGAGGACACAAGAGTTCTTTACTCAGAAGGCTGCGATCTTTGGAAGGAAAATATCAGCGGACTTGCTAATCCCTTCTATCCCGACAGATTATCAGAGGCTCAGACTGTTGCTGAATATTCAGATATCGTATTTGTTGTTCTGGGACTTGATGAGACCCTGGAGGGTGAAGAGGGTGATACAGGTAACCAGTTCTCATCAGGAGATAAGAACGACCTTAACCTTCCTCTTTGCCAGAGACTTCTTTTGAAGAATGTCCTTGATATGGGCAAGCCTACCGTTGTCATTAATATGTCAGGAAGCTCTGTAAACCTTGAGCTTGCAGACAAAAGAGCAAACGCTATCCTGCAGGCATGGTATCCCGGAGCAAGAGGCGGCGAGGATATCGCTAAGATCATCTTTGGCGAAGTATCTCCATCAGGTAAGCTTCCTGTAACCTTCTACGGAGAAGGCAAAGATCTTCCTGAGTTTACAGATTACTCAATGAAGAACAGAACCTACAGATATTACGAAGGAACTCCTGAGTATCCCTTCGGTTTTGGACTTACATACGGCGATAATAAGGCACTTTCCGTGAAGACCGGCGACTTTACAGAGGACGGAATGGACGTCACTGTAACAGTTAAGAACGACGGAAAAGTGGCTACAGATGACGTAGTCCAGATCTATATAAAGGATATGGACAGCGAATTTGCAGTTAGAAATTACAGCCTTTGCGGCTTTAAGAGAGTAAGTCTTGGCGCCGGCGAAGAAAAGGATGTAACAGTTAGCTTGGATAAAAGAGCATTCACTACAGTTGATGAAGACGGAAACAGAGAGATTTTCTCTAAGAACTTCACAATCTATGCCGGCTTCTCACAGCCTGATGAGCGTTCTAAGGAACTCACAGGATACGAATGTGTATCTGCAAAAGTTACACTCTAAAAAGCTCATAAATACCTTCTATTATACGGCGGCGGACCTTTCATGGTCCGTCGCTGTTATTTTACCTAAAAAGCAAGATAGAGGGCGATAAGTGGGACAACTGTGTATGGAATGGTTTACGAAATCACATTATAATCATATCAACATAAAAAACATGCAGATAGCACGCATTGCTGATATACTGATTTTTGTTATGAAAAAAGTAGGAGGAAATAAATGGAAGTAGAAAAGAATGTACGCAAAAAAGTAGAACACTACAAGGACAGAAAAATCGGACCCTTTATTCCGATCATAATCGTTCTGGTTTTCCTTGCAGGTGCAGCCTTTGACTCCTTTTATAATGTAAGTGAGCAGGAGCAGGCAGTTGTAACACAGTTTGGTAAGGTTGTGGCTACCAATTCAGCAGGACTTTATTTCAAGGTTCCCTTTATCCAGGCTGTTCACAAGGTAGATATGACAACCCACGGTATAGGAATCGGATATACCATAGATGGAAACGGCCAGAATATCACTGTTGAGGATGAGGGTCTTATGATCACCTCTGATTTCAACTTTGTTGATATCGATTTCTATCTTGAATACAAGGTTAGCGACCCCGTAGCTTATATCTACAACACAAGTGATCCTGAGACCATCATGAAAAATGCCGCACTGGCAAGCATCAGATCAACAGTTATCAACTTCCCTGTAGATGAAGTAATCACCACAGCTAAGGGCCAGATCCAGTCCGATGTTAAGACACTTTTATCAAATGAACTCACCAAGCAGAATATCGGTCTTTCAGTTGTGAACGTATCCGTACAGGACGCAGAGCCCCCGACGGATGAGATCAAACAAGCCTTCAAGGCTGTAGAAACTGCTAAGCAGGGAAAAGAAACCGCTGTAAACAATGCTAAAAAGTATCAGAGTGAGCAGGTTCCCGCTGCAGAGGCAAGTGCTGACAGAATCGTTCAGACTGCAGAAGCTGCCAAGGCTGCAAGAGTTGCAGAAGCAGAAGGTGAAGTTGCAAAGTTTAACAGCATGTTTGAGGAATACAGCAAATACCCTCTTATCACCAAGCAGAGATTATTCTATGAAGCTATAGAGGATGTCCTTCCGGATGCAAAGCTTATTATCACTGATGGACAGACAGAAGAGATACTTCCTTTGGATAGCTTCAATCAGAGTACTACAGAAATGGCTCCTATTCTGAATTATGGAGACACTACTGAGACAACTGATCAGAATACAGATGGTGAATAAGATATTGGAGGATATGATATATGAAAAAAACAATAGCCGGAACCCTGGTAGCGTTTATCGCTTTAGCACTGGTGGTAATCCTTGGCAATTCATTATTTACAGTTCATCAAAAAGAATTTGTTGCAGTAAGACAGTTCGGTAAGATTGTACGCGTTGAAAACGAGCCCGGTCTTAAGATGATCACTCCTTTCGTACAGTCAACCCAGAGAATTAATGCAGCGATCAAGATGTATGACATCCCTAAATCCGATGTCATCACAAGAGATAAAAAATCCATGATAGCAGATACCTACGTGCTTTGGAGAGTTGTTGAGCCCGTTAAATTTATCCAGTCACTTAATGCTATCGATTCAAGGGCTCAGGAGAGAATAGAAGCTGCTGTTTACAATGCTACAAAGACAGCTATCTCTTCAATGAGTCAGGATGAAGTTATCGAGGCAAGAGGTGAGACTCTCACAAAGCTCATCACAGATGATGCCAACTCAGATATGGACGGATATGGCATTGAGATAGTTACAGCTCAGATAAAAGCTCTTGACCTTCCGGATGACAACAGAACCGCTGTATATGAGCGTATGACATCAGAGCGTAACAACATCGCAGCTTCTTATCAGGCAGAAGGTGCAGCAGAAGCTCAGAAGATAAAGAACGAAACCGATAAAAAGGTTGCTATCTTAACAGCAGATGCCGAGAAAACCGCAGCACAGCTTGAAGGTGAAGGCGAAGCAGAGTACATGAGTATTCTTTCTGAAGCCTATAACACAGAGGATAAGGCAGATTTTTACAACTATGTTCGTTCTCTTGAAGCAATGAAAAAATCCTTAAACGGTGGACAGAAGACAATTATTCTTGATAAGAATTCTGAGATTGCAAGACTTCTCTATGGCATGAACTGATAAATTAGAGCCCAAACCCGTACCTGGCGGGTGTTTTGGAAATATATATAAAACAGAAGAGGCTATGGAACTTAACTTGTTCCATAGCCTCGATTTTGTTTAAAGCCTTTTGCCAGGGTATTACTTATAAATATCCATGATTGCGTCTACAACGCTTTCTCTGTACCAGGTCAGGTTGTTACGGTCAAATATTGCAAAGTGCTCATTGCCTTCCTCATACTGACCATTATCCCACCAGATGCAGGGTACACCATTTGCTTTTGCAATTGAGAGGTAATCAGAAACCCATCTTGTTACGTGGGTTATATTGTCATTTTTGTGGATAGCTCCGTATTCAGTGATGATAACAGGAATATCCTTACTTAAGAAAGTCTTCTTTAAGTCATTGAATACATCCTGAATATCCTTTTTGTGGCTGCCATCCCATGTGTTTAACTCCCAATCTTCATCGATGTCAAAGGTAAATGCATAAGGTGTGTAGGCATGTATTGATACGCCTATATGGTCATCCTCGGGAATCTCAACATCATTAATTGTTACAGGAAGAGGAGATGCAGCAACGGATGTTATAAGAAGAAGTCTCTTCTCATTGTTGCCGCCTGTTGCTCTTACTGTATCAACAAAGGTCTTGTTAAGACGATTTAAGCATTTTCTTACTTCGTCTGTTCCGCCGTCCCATTCATGGGCATCGCCCTTAATTCTGGGCTCGTTCAGACCCTCGAATATAAGGTGATCTCCGTAGTCTTTGAAGTGTTCTGCGATTTGCTTCCAAAGTGCAGCGTGTTTTTCATCGACTTCATCAATGTGAGCATCATCAGGGATTCTCCAATCCTCCTCATGATGGGTGTTGAGGATTACATACATTCCATCATCAAGGGCGTAGTTTATAACCTCTTCAACTCTGGAAAGCCAAGCTTCATCAACGGTGTAATCCGGTGCTTCGCCTATGTGGTCCATCCAGGTGGTGGGAATTCTGATAAGGTCAAAGCCCTTGTCGTGAAGGACATCAATCATATCCTTGGTGGTCTTGGGGTTACCCCAGCTGGTTTCAGCAGCGACTCCCTTTGTGCCGTGGGAGTCGAAGGTGTTTCCAAGGTTCCATCCTGTGGTCATTTCAGCGACCAGGTCTTTTGGTGAAATATCTCTCATTTCGTATTTATCCCCCGCTGCTGCAGGTGCATCTTCTGTTGTTTCGGCATCTGCTTCCTCAGCATCGTCTGTAGCTTCTGCTGTTTCTTCTGTTTCTTCTGTTTCTTCTGTGGCAGTGGTTTCGGCTTCCTCAGAGGCAGCAGTTTCTGCTTCCTGTGTAGCAGCCGGCTCTGCAGGCTTTTGTCCGCAGCCGCTTACTGTGGTAGCCATAAGGGCTGCAGCAACCATAACTGCCGAAATATTTTTCTTAATTACATGTGACTTCATTTTTTGCTCCTTAATCATGCAAGAATTCTATGGAAGCAAGGCTTGCGCTTCCTGTACCATTATACCTTAGATAAAGAGCATGTGTGCCACTTATTTTCGGGAACCTGCACTCAAAGGCTGCCCATATATTTGATGAGATGGCTTCAATCTCTCCAAGAGGCGCATCATTAATGCCGGTCTTTACTTCGAACTTGCCGCCAAAATAAGCTCTTGTGCGAATTCTAAGACCTGTAACATCCTTAAGGTTAAAGTACTTAAATCCAATGGTAGTACCGTCTGTGATGGACTTGATATAACCGGGATTCTGATCGCCGTCGCCGCCTTCCTGGACAACTCGTGGAGCTGTGGGCTCAACGTAGATGTCATGCTTTTCTGTAAAGATGTTGCAGGCAAGATATGCCGGGTATTCACCTACATCAGAAAGTGGACCGCCGTTAAGTCCGCAGGATGTGATCTCAACCTGCGGAATTGATCCGTCAGCATTAATTGTGAGCTTTTCTGCGCAGCCCTGTCTGCTGTACCAGTTACCGTTTGTGTGTCTGTGATAGAAGATATACCAGTCATCACCTATCTGAACCATGCTTCCGTGGTTATTTGCGCCGTAAGCAGTAGCTTCCTCAGCCCTTTTGTAGCTGTCTATGTGAAGGTCGCAGTTACTTACAAGGACGCCGCCATACTTGAAGGGACCTCTGGGATCCTTGGAGGTAGCATAGCAAAGCTCATGCATAACTTCTGATGAATAAATGAAGTAGTAGGTGTCCTTATGCTTTCTGATTGATGATGCCTCGAAGAATGCATGGCCTTCGAATTCAGTTCCTGCAGCATATTCTTTTCCGGGAGCTACAAAAATGGGAGCTTCCTTAATTGTCAGCATATCTGGACCAAGAACTGTCAGCATGGAGCCGTGTCTTGATTTATCACCCTGTCCGCAGAAGCCTGTGTACATATAGGTAACATCGCCCTCTGTGAGAACGCCGGGATCAAACTGAGGCTCATCGCCCTCTTTATCTCCAAGCTTTGTGCCATCTTCATAGTGAACATAGCCGTAGAACTCGTAAGGGCCTGCCGGAGTATCACTTACTGCCACAGAAACGATTGAAATCTTATCAAGCACATAATACAGATAGTATCTGCCGTCGGGGCCAACCGTTACATCAGGGGCATAGAGACACATATGGCCGTCCGGATTTGCGGGATCCTGAGTCTTTTTATAAATAACACCTTCGTAGTGCCAGTTGCCAAGGTCATTTATAGGAGCAGAGTAGCAGATATAATCTCCAAGGCAGAAGGTCTCGCCGTTGTAAAGATCATGAGATCCGTAAACATAGACTCTGTCTCCGAAAACATAGGGCTCTCCGTCGGGAACATACTCCCAGCTTGGAAGATAAGGATTTACAGCCTGCTTTTTACTGTTCTGGCGGATGCCACCTTCAAACTTAGGAGTTGCGCCTCTTCCAAGGAACTCCATCTCAGCTCTGCACTTATCTGTGTAGGGGATCCACTTGGGAAGCTCTTCGCCATCCCACCCCTTGCCGTTAGGATCGCCTGTCTTTATAAAGTTGGCAAAATAGTCGCACATCTGACGTGCCAGATCAAAGTGCCTTCCGGCGTAAGGTCTGTGACATTTTGCAAGGGATTCAAAGAAGAACCACAAATCTACTGAATGGAAGGTTCCGGGATAGGAATCACCCTTGTTGCCATCACCCGGGATATCGGGATCAAAGCGATAGTAGTAATTATTCTGTCCGTTTTTCTCAGCATCAAGGAAGGTCTCTTTTACTGACTTTTCTACGATGCTTTCGCCATTAATTGCAAACTCATCTGAAGTATTTCCTGAGATTATGGGAGCTTTGGTGCATTTGCCCTCTGCAAGAAGCTCTATGGGATTACCCTTGCAGAACTGGCCGTCCATAATAGGGAACATTCTGGGATGATCAGCGATATATTTTCCATAGCCGTTAAAAATCTCTTCAGTGGAAAGCTTTCTTGCTTCTTCAAGTGTTGATACGCCGAGAACCTCGAAGAATTCTTTTCCGTGAGCTTCAGCCTTTTCCAGTGTGAGAGGCTTAAAGATATCAGAATCTTCATCAGGATGATGGATCATTCCGCTGATTACAACGGCGCCTTTAATGATGTCAAAGTTTTCCTCATTGGTGAACTGCTGCATTACACTGGATCCGCCTGCTGACTGACCTGCAATTGTAATTTTGTCAGGATCTCCGCCAAAGGCTGCAATATTTCTGTGAACCCAGTGAAGTCCGGCTCTCTGATCGAGAAGGCCAAAGTTACCGGGAGCATCGGGAGCTTCTGCTGTGATGTCGGGATGAGCAAGATATCCGAATACATTCAGACGATAGTTTACGCTGACAACGATAACGCCGCGTCTGGCAAGCTTTTCGCCGTCAAACTCCATCTCTGCTGTGTATCCCCACTGGAATCCGCCGCCAAAGAACCATACAAGAACAGGAAGCTTTTCGTCTGTCTTTTTAGCAGGTGTCCATACATTCAGATACAGGCAGTCCTCGCTGATTTCGATGCCGGGATCTACGTGCCACTCGCGGCAGTATATATCTGTTCCAAGGCCCGGTCTGTCCTGAACGGAGATAGGAGCAAATTCAAAGGCATTAAGTGTGCCTTCCCAGTCCTTGCAGGGCTGAGGTGCTCTGAATCTGTTCTCGCCAACAGGCGGAGCAGCGAAAGGAATGCCTTTATAAACTGTTACTCTGGGATCTGCACCGGGCAGACCCTTAACTTTTCCGTTTTCTACTTTTGTCTCTCTAAGCATGTCTTTTCCCCTTTATTTTGCTATCATTCATTAGTTTTTAGTGAAAGAAATATATACATAATTTATATTATCTGACACTTGTAAAGTCTTATCAATAATTGCTACGCCTTAGTCAAAGCTTGCCTATATGCAGCTTTACGCAATTACTGAAATTATTTTCGCAACTTTTTTGTGGCGGCTATTGCAGACTCAAATTTATATTTTTGTTAAAGTAATTTTTTTGAGGAGACGTAAATATGATGAACGTTTGTGCACAGCCTGCAGAAGTGGGTGAGATCGAAGCTACCGCAGAACTTAAGGAAAGCTATAAGGCAGTAACTGACCATAATCCGCTTATGGTGCAGCGCTTTGGTGCAGATCCTTACGCTCTTGTATATGACGGAAGAGTATATATCTATATGACAGGGGATAAGATTTCTTATAACCCTGATCGCACAGTAAAAGAAAATACCTATGGAAACATAAACACAATCTGTGTCATTTCATCAAGTGACCTTGTAAACTGGACTGACCACGGAACTGTTTATGCAGCAGGTAAGCTTGGCGCAGCAAACTGGGGTAACAACTCCTGGGCACCTGCGGCTGCTTATAAAAAGATAAACGGTAAGGACAAGTTTTTCTTATATTTTGCAAATAATGGAAACGGCATAGCTGTTCTTACAGCTGATTCACCTACAGGACCTTTCACAGATCCTTTGGGAGAAGCTCTTATTTCAAGAGAAACACCTACCTGCGCAGAGGTTACATGGCTTTTTGACCCTGCTGTACTTATGGATGATGACGGAAGTGCATATATTTACTTTGGCGGCGGCGTTCCGGGACCTGACAAAGCAGATAACCCTGGAACAGCAAGAGTTGCAAAGCTTGGCGATGACATGATAAGCCTTGATGGAGATCCCAAGCCCATTAAAAATGTACCTTACCTCTTCGAGGATTCAGGCATCAATAAGATTGGAGATACATACTATTACTCATATTGCTCCAATTTCGATGTAACTAAGGATGCCACCAAAAAGTATGGCTTTGAGTCCGGTGAGATCGTGACCATGAAATCAGATTCACCCATGGGACCTTTTGAGCTTTGCAATCCCGTTCTTAAGAACCCGGAGTTTTTCTTTGGCCTTGGCGGAAATAACCACCACTGCATATTTGAGTTTAACGGTGAGTGGTACATTACCTATCATTCAAGAATTCTCGAGGAAAAGATGGGAGTTTTTGGCGGCTACAGAAGTACCAGCATCGACAAGCTCATATTTAATGATGAGAATGAGCCTACAACAAGTAAGGGCACAAGAACAGGTGTTAAGCAGCTTGAGACAGTTGATCCTTATAAGGATGTGAAGGCTGTTACAATTTCAAACGCAGCAGGAATAGACACAAAGCAGTTTGGCGAAGAGGCTAAAAAGTACGGATCAGGCGACATGATCCTCTCTGAGATCTCCGATGGCAGCTGGACCTGCGTAAGCGGAGTTGATTTTGGAAAAGATGGTGCCAAGGAAGTTTCAGTAAATGCCTGCGGAACAGGAAGCGGAAGAATCAGCATTCGTCTTGATACTCCCAGCGGTAAAGAGGTGGGAACAGTTGAAATCGATAAGCCCGGAAAAGAGCTTAAGAAGATAAAAGCTGTTTTGGACGAAAAAATAACCGGAAAACACAATTTGTACTTTGTATTCTCCGGTGAAGATTATGAAGTATATTCATGGAAGTTTGGGCGATGATACATCGCCCATATCTTTATTTCCCAGGCCGCCCGAGAAAAGGGTTCTGTATTCGCCTGGCGTGCATCCCTTCTTTTGCTTGAAGGTTCTGTTGAAGGTGGGGATGCTTGAGAATCCGGCCTGAAGAGCAATATCTGTAATTGACAGATCGTCTCTTGTAAGAAGGACCTCTGTAGCCTTAATTCTGGTATTTATCAGATAATCGTAGAAGGTGCAGTTCATGTATTCCTTAAACAGTCTCGAGAAATGGAACTTGGAGAAACCGCTGTAGGAAGCCACATCTTCCAGAGTGATCTTATTCGTATAATTCTCATCAATATAATCGATGGCATTATTTAATCTGTCAAAATACTCTCTTCTCTTAACAGGTGAAGTATCATTGAAAAGCTGAAGCTTATTCAGATGATATCTGGATAAGATGGTCAGTATCTGGAACAGATGCGAATAAATCGAGAACTCATAGAATTCTGATTTCTGAAAATACTCATTCCAGATCTGTGAAAAGAGATCGTAAATATCATTATATATAGGAGCATATTCGTCAGGAGTAATGTGTATGCAGTCCTGAAGCATGGAGATAAGTCCTGAATATCCTCTTACAGACGAAAAGAAGTCTATATCGAACAGACATATATATCTTTCACCGGTCCTGGGTGCATGGAGAAAATGCGATTTTCTGGGCGGGATGAAAAGAATATCTCCGGGAAGAACGTGATGTCTGTCGGTATCAACATCCACGTCATAGTAATTTACTATAGGAAATACTATCTCCAGCGCATTGTGCCAGTGAGTAGGATAATCCGTAGTCTCGATATTATGCCAGATACGGATAGAACTGTCCTTAGGGAAGATGGATTTCTCATTATCACCTTCCAGCACACGCTCTGTAAAATCAGTATTCTGCTGATAATAATTGAGTTTCAACTCGTCTTTTAACTTAATCACGATATGTACCCCTTGCTAACCCCAAATTAACATTGCAATCGTATATTAGCACAAATGATAACACATTACTATCAAATTTTGCTTTTTTGTTTTAAGTACAATGGTAATTTTATTAAAGAACACAAGGCATCTATGTGGTTTTTGTATATAGTGCACAAAAAACATGGTTCATTTTTTGCTCATTAATCGCAATATCTGAAAGGCGCAAGGCAAGAAGTGGTAAGCATGCCCATTTTGAAGCCATTATACTAAGCATTATCATAACTGACTATGATTAGCAAAATTTGGTAAGCAAATATTGGGAGGATACATCTTGTATCGGAGGGGCAAATCTTTTATTTCAGCAATTGCCTGCATGACAGCGTTGGGGTTAACACTTGGTGGCTGTGGCAGTGCAGATCATACAGAAAATCAAGCAGAATCAGAAAGTACCATATCGAATGAATCGGCTGAGACTGAAAGCTCCGAAGAGAGTAAGGAAAGTCCTGCCGAGAGCGAAGAAGCTTCTGAGAGTGATTCAGAAGAAGCTGCAGAGGTCACAGAAGTGACCGCGGAGGAGACGGAAGAGGTGGACGAAGCGCAGGAAGTTCCCATACTAAGGGACTGTGTACAACAGAAGATGGGATGCAGAATCGGATGCGCGCTCACAGGGGATGAGCCCTGGGACATTCCTCTCTGGAATCTGGTTACCACACATTTTAGTTCGGTAACGCTTGGAAATGAGTTAAAGCCCGATTCGCTGTTTGGATACAGCGTAAGCACATGCCCCGGAACAGAAGAGGCAGAGCTTAACGGAGAGACCATAACGGTTCCTGTTCTTAATTATAAGAATCCCGAGAAGATTCTTAATAAGATACTTAAATGGAACGAGGCCAATCCGGACAAGGCACTTGAAGTAAGAGGACATGTTCTTTTATGGCATTCCCAGACGCCTGAGTGGTTTTTCCATGAAGACTACGATAAGACAAAGCCTTATGTAACACCTGAGGTGATGACCAAGAGAGAAGAGTGGTACATAAGAGAAGTACTTACACACTTCACAGGCGAGGACAGTCCTTACAAAGATCTCTTTTATGGATGGGATGTTGTTAACGAAGCGGTTTCGGATGCAACAGGAACCTACAGAACAGACACCGAGAATCCTAACGAAGATCTTAATGAAGACAGACACGGAAACAATTCAAGCTGGTGGCATGTATATCAGAGCGAAGAGTTCATAATAAATGCATTTAAGTTCGCCAACAAATATGCACCTGCAGATTTAGAGCTTTATTACAACGACTACAATGAATGTGTTCCTAAGAAAAGACAGGGTATCATAAAGCTCCTTGAAGCCATTAAGGCAGAGGAGGGAGCTCCCGGAGAGGGAACAAGAATTGATGCCATGGGCATGCAGGGACATTACAGTGTAAACAGCAATGCCAACGATGTAGAGGTTTCGGCCGAAGCCTACGGCGAAGTGGTTGGAAACGTACAGATCACAGAATGGGATCTTTCAGCATCTGATGGCTACGATGGCAGCGTGGAAGCCATGGAGACAGAGTATGAGAAGCAGCGCAAGACATACAACCTTATGTACTACGCACTTCAGTCAGCAAAGAACTCAGGCAAGGTTAACATCACAGGAATGACCTTCTGGGGAACGGTTGATAAATACTCATGGCTGAACTTCCGCTCCAATGTCGGCGGAGGAAGTAAGAAAGACCAGAAACAGTGCCCGCTTTTGTTTGACAGTAATTACGAACCAAAGCCGTGCTTCTATGTTTTTGCGGATACTAATTAACCTAAAAAGGGAAAGAGACTTAAGGTAATGAACAAAAATCTAAAAACCGTAATTGGTGTAATTATAGCTTTAGCAGTAGTTATAGGTATATGCGTAGTACTTTCTCACACCGAGGTAAAAGACTTCCATGAAAAATATGAAGGAGTCGACCTTGCTGAAGAAGTAGAGGGAATGGAGAGAACAGGAAGCTATACCGGATACCTGAATGAACATGCCGGCGTGAAAAAAGCAGACAAGGATGTTGAGGTTAACCTCATGGATTACACATCCGAGGGCGATGTTCACGAAGAAGAAAATGCAGTTTTCACAGAGACAGGTTCAAAGATCACCTGGAATGTGGATGTGCCTGAAGAAGGAATGTACAGACTATTCATTGAGTACAAGCTTCCTGAGTCAAGAGGTGTAGCTGCAGAGAGAACAGTATACATAAATGATGAGCTTCCCTTTGAGGATGCAAGAAATATAGCATTCACAAGAATGTGGATGGACGGCGGCGAGGTCAAGGTTGATAACCAGGGCAATGAGATCCGTCCCAGACAGGTTGAGTATTTCGACTGGCAGAGTGCTTACTTCAAAGATGATATGGGATACATCGCTGAACCCTATCTCTTCTATATGAATAAGGGAGCAAACACTCTTACATTTGAAGCAGATAACGAGCCGATGCTCATTTCCAAGGTTGTTGTCAGTGCGGCAACAGAAAGACCTACTTATGAAGAGTATGCGGCAGCTAATGCAGGAAAGAGCGACAGCGCAGAAGCAAAGAGCTTCATGGAACTCATACAGGGTGAGGATTCAACAATCAGATCCGAGTCATCACTTTATGCAAAGTATGACAGATCATCACCCACAACAAGTCCTAACAGTGTAACAACCACCAAACTCAACTATGTAGGTGGTGAGAGCTGGAGAAGCTCAGGACAGTGGATTGAATGGAACGTTGAGATTCCGGCAGACGGTTTCTACAACATCATGGTAAAGGGTCGTCAGAACTACGCAAGAGGATCTGTTTCAACCAGAAGCGTACTGATCGATGGCGAGATTCCTTTCAAGGAGCTTGAGGAAATATCCTTTGGATATAACAACGATTGGGACAGCATTACTCTGGCAGATGAAAACAAGACTCCTTACAACTTCTACCTTACAAAGGGTACTCACACCATAAGGCTTGAGGCAACTCTTGGTGGAATGGGAACAATCCTTCAGGAGATGGAGGATTCAACCTACAGACTCAATCAGATTTACAGAAGAATACTTGTATATACAGGAGCAAATCCTGATATCTACAGAGATTATCATATTGATACAACATATCCCGAGATCATGGAAGCCATGGAGCTTGAAAGCAAGCGTCTCTACAAGATAGTAGATGACATGGTTGCATATTCAGGACAGAAGGCAGATAACATAGCAACAGCACAGACAATCGCTCAGCAGCTTGAAAGATTCTGTGCAAAGCCTCAGAAGATAACAACAGAGTTTGTAACATTCAAAGATAACATCACATCACTTGGTACTGCTTCACTTAAGATGAGTGAGACAAAGCTTGATATCGACTACCTGGTTGTATCGGGTACAGATACACAGCCCAAGAAGGACAAAGCCAACTTCTTTACAAAGGCAGCACATGAGATCAAGTCCTTCGCAGCATCCTTTGTAGTTGATTACAACTCAGTCGGTGATGTTTACGACGAGAATTCAGGTGAAGAGATCGTAAAGGTTTGGGTACTCACAGGTCGTGACCAGGGTACAATCCTTAAATCCATGGTTGATGACGATTTCACTCCCAACTCAGGAGTAAAGGTTAACGTAGAAATCGTTGATCCCGGAGCACTGCTTAACGCAGTACTTGCAGGAAGAGGACCGAACGTAGTTCTCTCAGTTGGTGCAGATCAGCCTGTAAACTACGCTCTGCGTGGTGCAGCTGAAGATATAACCCAGTTCGATGGTTGGGAAGAAGTAATGTCCCACTATTCGGAAAGTTCTTATGAACAGTACAGACTTGATGGTCACATCTACGGAATACCTGAGACACAGACCTTCAACGTAATGTTCTACAGAAAGGACGTACTTGAGGAGCTCGGACTTGAGCCGCCTCAGACATGGCAGGAGCTTATAGAGATGCTTCCCACAATCCAGGGAAATAACCTCTCTGTCGGAATTCCTACCGCAGCAGGAAGTAGCGGTGCTACAGCAGCTTCAACATCAATCATGTCGAACGTTCCTGACCTTTCAATGTACTTCTCACTTCTCTATCAGTATGGCGGAGATATGTACAACGAAGACGGAACAAAGACAACTGTTAATACAGAGGCCGGAGTAAGGGCATTTGATGACTACGTAAGATACTTCAATGATTATGGAATACCTACTATTTACGATTTTGTCAGCAGATTCCGTTCAGGTGAGATGCCGATAGGTATATCCCCGTATTCGACCTACAACACATTGATGGTTTCCGCACCGGAGATCAGAGGACTTTGGGATTTCACTCTCATCCCCGGAACAGAAGTAAATGGTCAGATAGACAGATCAGATTTCATTACAGGAAGTGCCACAATGATGATCAGTACAGACAATGATCAGCTCAGACAGAATTCCTGGGAATTCATGAAGTGGTGGGCAACAGCTGATACACAGGTAAGATTCGGTCGAGAGATCGAGGCACTCCTTGGTTCATCTGCAAGATATGCAACAGCCAACAGAGATGCATTTTCAAATCTGTCCTGGAGTGCTGACGATATAGCAGTACTTGATGAGCAGTGGGATCAGACCGTCGGTATCAGGGAGGTACCCGGCGGATACTTTACCGGAAGACATATCTCAAATGCCATCAGAAAAGTATTAAATGAGAAGGTTGACTCACGAGAGACAATCATAGATTACTCAATTCTGATAGATGAAGAGATTATAAAGAAACGTAAAGAGTTCGGTATGCCGGTAGAGGAATAAAAGGGAGAAACTATAGCGATGAAGGAATACCTGCAGAAATATTTTGTACTGCGTAAACATAATATGAATGTTGCGTGGAAAAAGGCTAAAAATCGTAAGATGTGTTACCTTTTCCTCGCACCCTACGCAATCTTATTTACGATGTTTTATGTGTTTCCTGTAGTAGCCTCGATCTATTACAGCTTCACATATTACAACATACTCGAACCTCCTAGGTTCATAGGACTTCAGAACTATGTGAGTCTTGTTTTACAGGATGACATATTTCTGATCGGTGTGAAAAACACAATGATGATAGCGCTGATCACAGGGCCTCTTGGATACATTTTGTCCTTCCTATTTGCCTGGCTCATAAATGAGCTGCCCAGATGGATCAGAAGTATCGCTGTCATCGTGTTTTACGCACCGTCTATAGCAGGTAACTGCTATGTAATCTTCTCAGTATTCTTCAGAGGAGATGCTTACGGATACGTAAACGCGTTCCTGATGAATTTAGGTATCATTGATGCACCAATACTTTGGTTCATAAATCCTCAGTACATGCTTCCTATATGTATGGTAGTTATCCTGTGGATGTCACTTGGTACCGGATTCCTTTCATTCGTAGCCGGACTTCAGGGTGTAGACAGAGCACAGTTCGAGGCCGGATACATGGATGGTATCAAGAACAGATGGCAGGAGCTGTGGTACATCACACTCCCCAACATGAAGCCCATGCTCATGTTCGGTGCGGTAATGTCAATCACACAGTCCTTTGGTGTTGCAGACGTAACAATGGCACTTTGCGGATATCCCAGTACGGATTACGCAGCAAGAACAATTGTTACTCACTTGTTTGACTATGGTTTCTCAAGATTTGAGATGGGTTATGCCTGTGCCATAGCAACTATATTGTTCCTCATGATGATACTTTGCAATAAAGCTATTCAAAGTCTGTTAAGGAGAGTTGGAACCTGAAATGAGCAAGAAGCTAATCAAGAAAAGAAAGCCAAACAGATCTATCGCAGGAGATATAGCACTTTACGTTTTCCTGTTACTTGTAGCATTTGTAATGGCATTTCCAATTATATACGCAGTCAGCAGTGCATTGAAGCCTTTGGATGAGCTGTTTAAGTTCCCGCCGAAGATCTTCGCACAGCATCCTACAATGGACAACTTCTCGGATTTGTTTGTAACAATGGGTAAATCCTGGGTTACATTCTCCAGATACTTGTTCAACACAGTGTTCATAACCTTCCTTGGAACCTTTGGACACCTTATAATCGCATCCATGGGTGCATTCGTACTTGCTAAGTACGATTTCCCCGGCAACCAGACATTCTTCAAAGTTGTAACAGTTGCCATGATGTTCACAGGTTGGGTAACACAGATTCCTAACTACCTGATCCTGAACAAACTCGGATGGATCGATACCTACTGGTCAATAATCATTCCGGCATTTGCTTCACCTATGGGACTTTTCCTTATGAAGCAGTTCATGGAAGGTCTTCCGACATCACTTATCGAGGCTGCCAAGATCGACGGTGCCAATGAGTGGCTGGTATTTTCAAGAATTGTAATGCCTAACGTTAAGCCCGCATGGATGACACTTATCATCTTCTCAGTACAGGGACTTTGGAACAACAAGGCATCAACATACATCTATTCAGAGGAGCGCAAGACACTGGTTTATGCACTCCAGCAGATACAGAGCGGTGGTATTGCCAGAACAGGACAGGGCGCAGCTGTACTTGTAGTAGTAATGATCGTGCCGATCATAATATTCGTATTCTCAGAAAGTCAGATCCTCGAGACCATGGCAAGTTCTGGTTTGAAGGATTAATGCTGAAAGGACTTAAATCTTATGCGTAAGAAAAACATACTTTTAAAAACCGCAGCACTGGCTATGGCTGCAGCATTTACAGTCGTTACTCCGATAACGGCGCAGGCATCTGCGGAATATGGATATTCATACAATTACGATTACTGGGGCGACGTTCAGGAAAGCCCGGATCTGTACAACGTATGTAAGGTTTTCACATCTTCAGACTTAGGACTTGATGTGAAATTAAAGAACCCTCAGGGAATGTATGTACACGGTGACAGCATTTTCATCTGTGACAGTGGCAATAACAGAATCCTTGAGCTGAAAAGATCCTCCGCCGAGAATCTTGAATATGTAAGAACAATTGATTCATTTAACGGCGGTGACGGTGAGACAACACTTAATAACCCCACTGATATAGCAATATCAGAGGATGGCGATATTTTCATAGCTGATCAGGGTAATGCAAGAGTCTTAAAGCTTGATAAGGACCTGAATTACATTCAGAAGTTTGAAAAGCCCGACGACAAGACACTTGATCCCAAGCTTGTTTTCCAGCCCAGTAAACTGGCAATTGATACTGCTGAGCGTGTTTACTGTATAGCAGTTGGAATCAACAAAGGTCTTGTTAAGTATGAAAATGACGGAACCTTCTCAGGATTCGTAGGAGCAACACCTGTTACCTACGACTGGACAGATTATATATGGAAGAAATTCGCATCTCAGGAGCAGAGAGCCAAGATGGTATCCTTCGTTCCTACAGAGTATGACAACATCTTCATGGATTATGAAGGCTTCATATATGCCTGCACCGGCGCAGTAAAAGCTGATGACCTTAGAAACGGATCAGCTGATGCAGTCAGAAAGCTGAACCTTATGGGTAACAACATCCTGGTTCAGAACGGTGACTGGAACGCATACGGTGATCTGTACTTCGGATCAGGCGGTGGTTACGAAGGTCCTTCATACTTCACAGATATCACTGTAATGGACAATGACATCTATGCATGTCTTGATAAGAACAGAGGTCGTGTATTTGGATATGACGACCAGGGTCACATGGTATTCGCCTTTGGCGGAAACGGTAACATGGATGGTTACTTCAGACAGCCCTCAGCAATAGAGAGATATGGTCATGAGCTTTATGTACTGGATTCACTTGATTGTTCAATAACAGCTTTTGTGCCTACAGAGTTCGGTAATCTCGTATATGATGCCATCGAGCAGTTCGACCAGGGTAATTACGAAGCATCCGGTGCTTCCTGGGAGAACGTAATGAATCAGAATGGTAACTACGATCTCGCTTATATCGGTATAGGAAGAGCACTTCTTCGCCAGAAGAGATATAAAGAGGCGATGGATTATTTCGAACTTAAGTATGACGCAGAGAACTACTCCAAGGCATACAGACAGTACCGTAAAGAGTGGGTTGAGGATCACATCGTAATAATCGTAATAGTGATTCTTGCACTTTTCCTTATCCCTCTTTCAATTGGAAGGGTAAAGAGAATACGCCACGAAATAGACACAGCAGACATTTTCGTAGCAGGCAGAAACAGGTGAGGATATGATCGCAAAATTAAAACAGTTTAATACACCGAAAGAAAAATATATAGACTCCCTTAAGTTTGCATTGTATTGCATCTCACATCCACTTGACGGATTCTGGGATCTCACCCATGAGGGCAGAGGAACTTATGCGGCAGCAAATACTATTTTGTTCCTTACACTACTTATAAGAATACTGAAGCTAAGATATACAAGCTTCATATTCGTACAGGTTTACTGGGAAGAGCTGAACATCTTCTTATACCTGGCCAGTGTTCTTTTTCCACTGGCACTTTGGGTAGTAGGTAACTGGGGACTGACAACACTTTTTGATGGAAAAGGAAGACTGGGACAGGTATATATGGCAACCTGTTATGCGCTTACTCCCTATCCGTTAGTACAGTTCCCGCTGATGATATTCAGTAACTTTGTAACAGTAGATGAAGCTGAGTTTTACAGCACATTAAGTGCTCTGACACTGGTTTATGCGGCGATTCTGGTTGTGGTAGCCATGGGTCAGATCCATGAGTATTCAGCTAAAAAGAACCTGCTGTTTACAGTAGCAACACTGTTCGCAATGCTGGTAATGATCTTTATACTTATGATATTCTTTAGCATGATTTCGCAGGGTGTGTCATACTTCATATCCATTGCGAAAGAATTGATGTTCCGAATATAGGAGTAACAAGAGGTGACGAACTTGAAAAAGAACAATTTAGCCAAAAAAATAGGGAAAGCGGTTTTATCACAGCTTCCTAAAATAATACTTCTTCTGATCATCCTCACAGGTGTGTTCGTAGTTATCAACTACAAAGCACCGGCAGAACATGAGGAAGCGATTGCTCCTTACGCATATACCGGCGAGCAGGAACAGACAGTAATAGAGAATGATGAACTTAAGCTGGTAATGGATAACGCTACAACAGAGTTCTCCATTGAAGTTAAGGATTCCGGTAAAGTGTGGTACTCAAATCCCAAGGACGCAGCAAGTGATCCTATAGCACTTACTGATGAAAAAGCTCTTCTCCAGTCACCACTGGTAATGAGCTACTCAATCACACAGGGTCTTGAGACAACCTATAACTCATTCGGCTACAGTGCACAGAACGGAATTTATGAGATTGTTCCCGGAGATAACGAAATCAGAGTAAATTACTCAATGGGCACAGTTTCCAAGGAGTTCACAATTCCTCCTGTAGCAACCAAGAAGGCATTCAACAAGCTTCTTAAGAAGATGGATAAAAAGGATGCCGATCTGGTAAAGCAGTACTACAAGAAATACGACATCAACAAGCTTGGCAAGAAAGACAATAAAGACGAGCTGATCGCAAATTATCCCATCATCGAAGAGAGTGTAATCTATGTCCTCAGACAGAAGACTAAGGATGCAACCAAGCAGCAGATGGAGGAGCTTTTTGCTGCAGCAGGCTACACCTATGATGATTATATAGAAGACAAAGCACTTGATATGTCTTCAACCTCATCAGATAATCCGATCTTCAATGCAAGCATCATTTACAAGCTTGACGGAAAAGACCTTGTAGTTGAAATTCCTTATGAAGATCTTGCTTATGATAAAGAAACACCTATTTATACGATAACACCTCTTCCGTATTTCGGAGCAGGCGGCCCTGAAGACGAAGGCTTTATCATGGTACCCGAGGGCGGCGGAGCAACAATAAGCTTTAACAACGGTAAAACAGCACAGAGCAGTTACTATGCTAATGTATATGGCTGGGATAAGTGCTTAAAGAGAGATGCAGTTGTACATGACACAAGAGCTTACTACGGAGTGTACGGTGTATCTGAAGGAGAGGATTCCTTCATCTGTATTCTCGAGGATGGCAGATCCTATGCAGCAGTACAGGCTGATATAGCAGGCAAAAACAACAGCTACAATTACGTAAATGCAATTTACAGCGTAAATCAGCGTGAAAAATACGATGTAGGTGATATCGCTAACAGTGATATTTACGAATACATCCCTGAACTTCCAAATGAAACTCTCAGACAGAGATATTCCTTCATCGGTTCAGGAAGTTATGTGGACATGGCAAAGGATTACGGCAGCTATTTACAGAATGAGTATTCAGGATATCTGGATATGCTTGATGAAGAGAGCACACCTGTTGCCATCGAGATAGTCGGAGCCATCGACAAGATCAAGCAGATTGTTGGTATTCCGGTATCAAGACCTCTTAAGCTTACAAGCTTCGATGAAGCTGCAGATATAGTTACACAGCTCAGTGACAGTGGCGTTACCAACATGGATGTCAAGCTCACAGGATGGTGTAACGGAGGCGTTAAGCAAAAGCTTCTTAAATCAATTAAGCCCATCGGTGCACTTGGTGGAAAGAGCGACCTTAAGAGCTTCATAAGCACAGCTGAGTCAAAGGGCGCAACAGTTTACTTAAACGGAATTACACAGTATGCATATGACAGTAACATATTCGACGGCTTCTTCTCATTCCGCGATGCAGCCAAGCTCATCAGTAAAGAGAGAGCACAGCTTCATGAATACAGTCATATCACATATGCAGAGAGAGAAAACTCAAACAATACATACTATCTGCTTCACACAGAGCTGGCTGACAGCCTTGTGAGCAATCTTGCAAAAACAGCTGATAAGTACGCAGCAGGCGCTTCCTTCCAGGATCTGGGCATGGATCTTTCATCAGACTTCTACAGGAAGAACACTTACAGCAGACAGGCGGTTCTTAACCTCCAGACAGAGAGGCTTAAGAGCATTGCCGATGCAGGAACACCTATCATGGTAAACATGGGTAATGATTACGCAGTTCCCTATGCAAGCATGATAACAGGCATGGATTTAAGAGGTAGTGAGTACACAATCCTCGATGAGTGCATTCCTTTCTTCCAGCTTGCAGTACATGGAAGAACAAACTACACAGGAAAAGCAATCAATATCTGCGGAAACGAAGAGAACGAGGTTCTCTACAGCGCAGAGTATGGCGCAGGTCTTAATTTTACATTCATGGAAGAGACATCATTTGCAACACAGAAGACCTTATACACAGATTACTACGGAGCAACCTTTGATGCATGGAAGGACAAGATGCTCGAGATCTACACAAGATACAACAACGAACTCGGACATACCTTCAATCAGGAAATGGTAGACCACAAGAATCTGAGCGCAGACGTCTCCCGTACCGAATATGCCGATGGAACAGCGGTTTATGTAAACTACGGTTACAGCGAATTCGTAACTGAGGATGGAGTAAAGGTTCCGGCAAGGGATTATATGGTAACTAGGTGAGAAAGGATAAATAGTAATGAGTAAGCAGAAAAACAAACTGGCCGGATTACAGAAAAGAAAAGCCATATCAGGATATCTTTTCATATCCCCGTTCATAATCGGTTTCCTGGTATTCCTTGTTAAACCGCTTTTTGAGTCATTGTATATGAGTTTTTGTAATGTGGATCTTTCAGCAGGTAAGATTACGAAAACTCTTGCAGGATTAGAAAACTTCAAGTTCGCATTCAGAGTTGACCCTGAATATACAAGACTCCTTGTGGAAGAGCTTTCAAGAATGATGGTTTATTCACTGGCTATAATCGTGTTCAGCTTTTTCGTGGCACTGATCCTTAACCAGAAATTCAAGGGAAGAGCTCTTGTAAGAGCAATATTCTTCCTTCCGGTTATTCTTTCATCCGGTGTTATTATCGGTCTTGAATCAAATAACCAGCTCATGGCATCCCTGGCTCAGACAATTGAGCAGACAACAGAGGGTGTCAGCGTGACAGCAGCTCTTGAGGATATATTGAGAACAGCAGGCGTCGGTGTAAGAGCATACGAGCAGGTATTCGAGGTTATCGACAATATCTATGATGTAGCCCTTGCATCAGGTATCCAGATCATCATTTTCCTCTCAGGACTTCAGACCATCTCATCAAGCATGTATGAAGCCGCTGATATCGAGGGATGTACTAAATGGGAAAGCCTCTGGAAGATCACATTCCCTATGATAAGCTCACTTTTCCTTGTTAACTGGATTTACACAGTAGTCGATTTCTGTATGAGATCTGATAACCAGGTTATCGAGAAGATTCAGAAGGTTATGATCGATCAGCAGCAGTACGGAAATGCTTCAGCAATGTCTTGGATTTACTTTGTGCTTGTCCTTGCGTTTGTTGGAATTACATCATATTTCATTTCAAAGAGGGTTTACTATTATGACTAATTCAGAAGCTATGGCAAGCTATAAAAAGATGGGATTCTGGGAGAGAAACAAGCTCTCAGGAGGATACCTTCTTAAAAAGGTAATCGGTGAGAAAGCTGTAAGTATCATAAGATTCATTCTTTTATTCGGAATGTGCTTTATGATCATTCAGCCCATACTCAATAAAATCTCTGTAAGCTTTATGACAGAGCAGGATCTGTATAACCCCGTTGTAATCTCAATACCCGAGCATTTCACAACAGCCAATTACAGACTTGCTGCAGAGCTTATAAGCTTAAAAGAAGCGGTACTCAATTCATTTTTGATCTCACTTACCATTGCGGCACTACAGATTGCAGTGTGCACACTGGTTGGTTACGGATTTGCAAGATTTGAGTTCCCCGGTAAGAAGTTCTGGTTTGCGATGGTCCTTTTGGTAATTCTTATTCCGCCGCAGACAATTGCCAGCTCACTTCACCTTCACTTCAGATACTTTGATGTTCTTGGTATTTTCAAGTTGATAACCGGAGAGACGCTGAACCTTCGTGGATCAAAGTTACCTTATTACCTGATGAGTGCCGGATGTATGGGACTAAAGAACGGATTGTATATTTACATGATCCGTCAGTATTTCAGAAATATTCCCGGCGACCTGGAAGAGGCGGCTTATGTTGATGGTTGCGGAACACTTAAGACCTTCTTCACAATCATGCTTCCTCAGGCAAGACCTATTATTACTTCCTGCTTCCTTTTCGCATTTGTATGGCAGTGGACAGACGGATTCTATTCCAGAATGTTCCTTGGAAGCACAAAGCTTGTAAGTACAGGACTTTCAAGAATCGTAGACAGCCTTGGAGCTTACATTCAGAGAATTAACGGAGTTAAGACCACAATTTCTGTTGCATATTCGAACTGCATACTTGCAACAGGTACACTTATCATCATTGTACCCATTATTGTTATTTACCTCTTCGCACAAAGAGAGTTCGTTGAGAGTATTAGCAGTACCGGTATAAAGATGTAAAAAAAAGCAGTCAGCCGGAGCATTAGCTCCGGAGGATATAAAAGTTTCCTATGAGTAGGAGTATTTAAAAAGGAGGATTAGAGTATGAAAAGATCTCTAACAACAAAGACAACCGCTGTTATCACAACAGCAGCCATGCTCATGAGTATGGCAGCATGCGGTGGCTCATCAAACACTGAGGCACCTGCAACTGAAGCAGACCAGGCTGAAGCTACAGAGACAGAAGAAGTAGCTGAGGATGCTGCAGAGGAAGAAACAGAGGACACAGAGGAAGCAGCTGATGAAGAAGAAGCTGACGAAGAAGAGGATGAGGAAGAGGAAGAAGTAGCTGATAGCGACTACGATCCTTATCAGGTTATCACAGATGCTGATGGCAACCCCATCGATCTTGGCGGCATGGACATTATCATCCGTGACTGGTGGTCAGGTGACCCGGCAGAACCTCAGAACGATTATGAAGAAGCTCTTCAGGAGTACAGAGATTGGATCCAGGAGACATACAACTTCACAATCAAGTCTCAGGCTATTTCCGATTGGGGTTCAACACCTACAGATTTCGTAGATTATGCTACAACAGGTGATGACGGTAACAACTATCTCTGGACTCTTCGTGATGATCCGGCTATCACATCTGCTATGGCTAACGGTCTTATGTATGACCTTTCTACACTTGACTGCCTTGATTTCTCACAGGACAAGTTCCAGAGAAATAAGCTCCATGAGCAGTATTCAGACGGCGACAAGATCTATGCTATGTTCGCTGGATATTCAGAAGCTCGTACAGGTGTTTACTTCAACAAGAGACTCCTTACAGATGCAGGTATCGATCCTGAGACAATCTATGATATGCAGGCAGACGGAACATGGACATGGGATGCTTTCGAGGATCTCCTTTCCAAGGTTCAGAGAGATACAGACAACGATGGTGTTATCGACGTTTACGGTCTTACACTTAACGAAGGTGTTATGACAACTGAGGCAGTATTTGCTAATAACGGTGAGTTTATCGGCAAGGATGCTAACGGATTTACATATGAACTTGAGAATCCTAACACTCTTGAAGCTCTTGAGTGGTGCGTAAAGATCTATGACAACTATGATATGCCCGATCCTGAAGGCGCTGAGTGGGATTACTACAAAGAAGCATTCATCAACGGACAGGCTGCATTCCTTGTAGAGGATGAGTATGCTGGATGCCCTGGCAACTTCCTTGAGGATATGCCTGATGAACTCGGATTCGTTATGTTCCCTAAGGGACCTAAGGCTTCTGATTACATCAACGTTTGGACAAACAACCCGGTTTCAATCCCTGCTTGCTATGATGCTGATAAGGCTTGGAAGCTTGCATTCGCTTGGAACCTCTATACAAACGCTCCTTCAGCTGAGTACCTTGATTACAACGGATATCTTTCAACAGCTAGAAATGGTATCTTCGACAGCAGAGCAGTTGATGAGACAATCACAATGATGACAGAGAAGGGTTGCATCGCTTATCATGGCATGGTTCCTAACCTTAGCCTTGGTTCTGACTTCGTATGGAACATTGCTCCCGGCGCAGTAGTATCTGAGCAGGTTGAAGCAATCAGAGATACATGGAAGTCATATGTAGATGATGCAAACAAATAATTAACATTTAACAGAAACTGTTAATGTAGATTTGGGCGGTGTCTGTAAAGACATCGCCCTAGTTGTTTTTAATAGCAGATAATGACAGTACTTCGCATAAGAAGTGCTTTTTAGGCAAAACGGAATTGAAGGAATTTGATTATGCAGGTAATGGAAAGAAAAGGACCCACAGCGCCAAAGGATCCGGAGAAAAAACGCCCATATTTTTTCATAATGCAGGGTAAAGGAATTTTCGGAGCTCCTCAGCCTGATGGAAGGGGAATTCAGTTTATATATGAAAATGACGGAAGGATCATTGATGCGGCAAAGCTTTCCGGTAACATAACAGACGAAGAGATGCTTAATAACCTCAAGAGCACAAGAGGCTTTAGAAAAATGGTTCACAGTATCGGTGTAAGCGTTTCTTCCAGAATTAATGATGAAAAAGTAAAATTTGTAATGCAGATGTATCCGAGAAATCCCGGAGAACCTGCGACTGAGATAACAAAAGAATTTGAAACCGATGGTATGGAGACGACTATTGATCTTGCTGATGTCTCATGGGTGCCCACAGATTATGAGATTGGGCAGATTCGCTTTGAATTTCCGGAATCCGGAGTTCAGGCAATGGCAGATGTGAGATTTTATCTAAACGACGGATTTACAGCTCCTCCGCAGCCTATGGAATATGCGGTTGATTTTGAATCCGACGGATATAAAGAAATGATTGCAAGAAGCCTTATGAAGGCCGGCAATACAAAGAGACTTGAGAAGGTTCTTGAAAAGGCTGCAATGGGCGAAGAGGTAACACTTTCATTCATAGGCGGTTCAATCACTCAGGGAGCTGGTGCTATACCGATCCATGAGAAAAGCTATGCAAGACTCTTTGCCAATGAATTTGAGAAGAAGTTTTCTAAGGAAGGAAAAGTTAAGCTTGTAAAAGCAGGTGTTGGCGGAACTCCCTCAGAGCTTGGAATGATCAGATTCGAGAGAGATGTCCTTAGGGATGGCCAGGAGCAGCCGGATCTTGTGGTTATCGAGTTTGCAGTTAATGACGAGGGCGATGAGACCAAGGGCGTATGCTATGAGTCCCTTGTAAGAAAAGCTCTTGCACTGCCCTGGAAGCCTGCGGTAATACTGCTCTTTGCAGTGTTCTCCTACGACTGGAATCTTCAGGACAGACTGTCACCGGTTGGAGAAAGATATAACCTTCCTATGGTAAGCATTTTGAATGCTGTGACACCGCAGTTTTCTCTGCTTCCTCAGGATGGCAGGGTAATATCCAAGAACCAGTTCTTCTATGATGTATATCATCCGAGTAACCTTGGTCATCAGGTTATGTGTGACTCACTGCTTTACGTACTTGATGAAGTTAATGCAGGAAGAGTCGGCAGCAATGAAGAGGAAAAGCCTGTTGAAGAAATCGCTCCTGTTCTTGGTAAGGATTTTGAGAAGGTTATACTTCTCGACAGAAAAGAAATGCCCCTCTTAAAGAGCAGATTTGGAATTACTCTTTTTGAGATGGGTGCATTCTCAGATATAGATAAGGATATTCAGAAGGTTGAGATGGACAGCGAGATCACTCAGGTTCCTGAGTTCCCCTATAACTGGGCACATCTTGATGATTCTCAGGGAGATGATCCTTTCAGATTAAAGCTTAGCTGCAAAAAGCTGCTGCTTGTTTTCAAGGATTCGGGACTTCCCACAGCAGGTACAGCAGAGGTATTTGTTGACGGTAAAAAGGTAATGGATGCTGATCCTTTAAAGACGGGCTGGACCCACTGCAATCCCGTTATCATCCTTAACGAGGAAGAGACGAAGGAACATGAAGTAGAGATTCGCATGGCTAAGGATATGGAAGGCAAAAAGTTCACAATACTGGGATTTGGCGTTGTTAAATAAAAAATATTACACAAAAAAGTAAAATATTTTAAATTTTTATAAAAAAAATAGTCCGCATAGTAGTGCGGACTATTATAAACTATATTATAATGTTCATTGTGAGCATAAAAATATAACTCAAAACCAGGCAAAAACACAGAAGGGAAGGTGCATTTAAATGGGAGATGCAAAAAGTTTTATCGCTGAAGGCAAAACTTTACTCGGAATCGAATTTGGTTCCACCAGAATTAAGGCTGTGCTTACAGATATGGATAACAATCCGATAGCACAGGGTTCTCACAGCTGGGAGAACAGACTTGATAACGGAATCTGGACTTATACCCTTGAGGATATTTGGGGTGGACTTCAGGACTGCTACGCAAACCTTGCAAAGGACGTTGAGAAGCAGTATGGGGAGAAACTTACTAAGGTAGGTGCCATGGGCTTTTCAGCTATGATGCATGGCTATATGGCATTTGATAAGGATGGAGAACTTCTTGTTCCTTTCCGCACATGGAGAAACACAATTACAGAGAAGGCTTCCGATGAGCTTACAGAGCTCTTTGGTTATCACATTCCTCAGCGTTGGAGTATCGCTCATCTCTATCAGGCAATGCTTAACGGCGAGGAGCACGTTAGCAAGGTAGATTTCTTTACAACCCTTGCAGGTTACATTCACTGGCAGCTTACAGGCGAGAAGGTTCTTGGCGTAGGTGATGCTTCAGGTATGTTCCCTATCGATTCAGCAACTTGTGATTATAACGAGAAGATGGTTGCTCAGTTCGATAAGCTTACAGAGGAGAAGGGCTTTTCATTCAAGCTTCGCAACATTATTCCTAAGTCTCTTCCCGCAGGTGCTGATGCAGGAAAGCTTACAGCAGAAGGTGCTAAGAAGCTTGATCCTACAGGAACACTTCAGGCAGGTATCCCTGTATGTCCTCCCGAGGGCGATGCAGGAACCGGCATGGTTGCCACAAACTCAGTTGGCGTAAGAACAGGTAACATCTCAGCAGGAACATCAGTATTTTCAATGGTTGTTCTTGAGCATGACCTTTCAAAGGCATATCCTGAGCTTGACCTTGTTACAACACCTTCAGGTGAGCAGGTTGCTATGGTTCACTGCAACAACTGCACATCTGACCTCAACGCTTATGTGGGCCTTTTCAGAGAGTTTGCGCAGGCTGTCGGCGCTGATGTTGATGATGATACACTTTACGGAACACTTTACAGAAAAGCTATGGAAGGCGACGCAGATTGCGGCGGACTTCTTGCATATAACTATTTCTCAGGTGAGAGCATTACAGGCTTCAACGAAGGAAGACCTCTTTTCGTAAGAAGACCTGATGCAAAGATGAATCTTGCCAACTTCATGAGAACACACCTTTACACAGCACTTGGTGCTCTTAAGGTTGGTAACGATATCCTTATGAAGGAAGAGAATGTAAAAGCTGACTTCTTCTTCGGCCAGGGCGGATTCTTCAAGATCAGAGGCGTTGGTGACAGAGTAATGGCAGCAGCCCTCGATACACCCATTAAGCTTATGGAGACAGCAGGAGAAGGCGGCCCTTGGGGTCAGGCAATCCTTGCAGGCTTCATGCTGAATAAGGAAGATGGAGAGACTCTTGAGAACTACCTTAACAACAAGGTATTTAAGGATGGCAAGGTTGAGACCTGCGAGCCTGTTGCTGATGACGTTAAGGGCTTTGATGAGTTCATGAAGGATTACAATGCAGGTCTCGCAATCGAGAGAGCTGCTGTTGATACATTGAAGTAATGTGCCCCTCATCCGGCACTTCGTGCCACCTTCCCCCCAGAGGGGGAAGGCAAAATTATGAGCCTTCTCCCTTGGGAGAAGGTGGCGCCGTAGGCGACGGATGAGGGTAGAAAAGGAGCAAATCATGTTAGAAGAACTTAAACAGAAAGTATACGAAGCCAATATTCTGCTTCCCAAGTATGGACTTGTAACCTTCACATGGGGCAATGTCAGTGAGATTGACAGAGAATCAGGGCTTTTCGTAATTAAGCCAAGCGGCGTAGACTATGAGACCATGACTCCCGACGATATGGTTGTTATGGATCTTGATGGTAATAAGGTTGAGGGAAAGCTTAATCCCTCTTCCGACACACCTACTCACGTAGAGATTTACAAGGCATTTAAAGAAGTGGGCGGCGTTGTTCACACACATTCATCCTATGCCACAAGCTGGGCTCAGGCAGGAAGATCCATTCCCTGCTACGGCACAACCCATGCAGATTATTTTTATGGCGAGATTCCCTGCGTAAGATGTCTTACCAAGGAAGAGATAGAGGATGCCTATGAGGAGAACACAGGTCATCTTATCGTAAATGAGTTTAATGCCATGGGAAAAGACCCTGTTGCTGTTCCTGCAGTTCTTTGCAAGAACCACGGCGTATTCTCATGGGGTAAGGATGCTCATGAAGCCGTTCATAACGCAGTAGTAACAGAAGAGGTTGCCAAGATGGCATACAGATGCGAGGTTATCAATCCCAGAGTAATGCCCGCACCTCAGGAGCTTCAGGATAAGCACTACTACAGAAAACACGGCGCTAATGCGTATTATGGTCAGCGCTGAGAACCGCACAATTTATTAAAAATACCGCAAAAAATACGATAGACGCATATTTCTAAGTGTGCTAAATTTTATGTGAAGATTTTTCGCGCTATTAAAGCAAAGGAAGTGGAGGAATTATGACAAATAAAGAATTGCAGAAAATTGCAAACGAAGTCCGCAAGGGCATTGTTACGGCTGTTCATGCAGCAAAAGCAGGACATCCCGGCGGATCACTTTCAGCAGCAGATATCTATACATATCTGTATTTTGAGGAGATGAACATCGATCCCAAGGATCCTAAGGCTGAGAATCGTGATCGTTTTGTTCTTTCCAAAGGACATACAGCACCCGGCCTTTACTCAGTAATGGCTCAGCGTGGTTATTTCCCTGTTGAGGAGCTTACAACTCTTCGTAAGCTTGGATCAAGACTTCAGGGACATCCCAGCATGCAGTACCTTCCTGGACTTGATATGTCTTCAGGTTCACTTGGACAGGGTATTTCAGTAGCATGCGGTATGGCACTTTCTGCAAAGCTTGATAATAAGGATTTCAGAACTTACACACTCCTTGGTGATGGTGAGATCGAAGAGGGTCAGGTATGGGAGGCAGCTATGTTTGCAGGCTTCCGTAAGCTTGATAACCTTGTAGTCATCGTTGATAACAACGGCCTTCAGATTGACGGACCTATTGATCAGGTTTGCTCACCTTATCCCATCGACAAGAAGTTTGAGGCATTTAACTTCCATGTAATCAATATTGATGCTCATGATTTTGATGCGATCAGAGCAGCCTTCAAGGAAGCAAGAGAGACTAAGGGTCAGCCCACAGCTATCATTGCTCATTCCATAAAGGGTAAGGGTGTATCCTTCATGGAGAACCAGGTTTCATGGCACGGTGTTGCACCTAACGATGAAGAGTACGCACAGGCAATGGAAGATCTTAATAAGATTGGCGAAGCATTAGAAGCATAAAAGTGGAGGTTACAAAATGAGCGAAGTTAAGAAAATTGCTACCAGAGACAGCTATGGTAAAGAGCTTATCGAGCTGGCTAAGGTTAATGATAAGGTTGTAGTTCTCGATGCTGACCTTGCTGCAGCAACAAGAACAGGCTGGTTTAAAAAGGAGTTTCCTGAGAGACATATCGACTGCGGTATTGCAGAGTGCAACATGATGGGTATCGCTGCAGGTCTTGCAACAACAGGTAAGATTCCTTTTGTCAGCACATTTGCTATGTTTGCAACAGGACGTGCTTTCGAGCAGGTTCGTAATTCAATCGGATATCCCCATCTCAACGTTAAAATCGGCGGAACACATGCCGGTATCACAGTAGGTGAGGACGGAGCAAGCCACCAGTGTAATGAGGACCTTGCTCTTATGCGCACAATTCCCGGAATGGTAGTTATGTGCCCTGCAGATGATATCGAGGCAAGAGCTTGCGTACGCGCAGCAGCTGAGCACGAGGGCCCTGTTTACATCCGTTTTGGACGTGCAGCTTGTCCTGTAGTTAATGACAGACCTGATTACAAGTTTGAACTTGGTAAGGGAACAGTTCTCCGTGAGGGAACAGATGTATCCATCATCGCTACAGGTATCGGTGTTGGTTCTGCTCTTGAAGCAGCTGAAAAGCTTGCTGCAGACGGCATCAGCGCAGAGGTTGTAAACATCTGCACAATCAAGCCCATCGACAGAGAGCTTGTTGTAGCAACTGCAAAGAAGACAGGCAAGGTTGTTACAGTTGAAGAGCATTCCGTAATCGGCGGTCTTGGAAGTGCTGTATGTGATGTACTTTCAGAAGAGTGCCCTACAGTTGTTAAGAAGATCGGTATGCAGGATCGCTATGGTGAGTCCGGAAGTGCAGGAGATCTTGTTAAGAAGTATGGTCTCGATGGTGAGGGTGTATACAACTCAGTTAAGGAATTCCTTAAGTAATTTATGCAATAATGATTTGACTCTCAGCCCACATATGTGATATATGTGGGCTGTTCAATTTTTTAAATATTGAATTTTGACAGAAATAATATATTACTTAAGCGAACTAAAGAAATATAAAAAGGAATCAGAGAAATATGAACATTCTTGCACCATCAATTTTATCAGCAGATTTTACTATCCTTGGAGAGCAGATCAAGGAAACAGAGGCAGCAGGCGCAAAGTACCTTCACTTTGATGTAATGGACGGCATATTTGTTCCTTCCATATCCTTTGGACTTCCTGTTTTAAAGTCTATTCGCAAGGCATCAAATCAGGTATATGATGTACACCTTATGATAGAGGAACCCATCAGATACATTGAGGAATTTGCCAAAGCAGGAGCGGATATCATAACTTTTCATCTTGAAGCTGCATCAGACCCAAGAGAAGTAATAGAGAAAATAAAGAGCTGTGGTAAAAAGGCAGGTATTTCCATAAAACCAAAGACACCGGTGGATGCATTAAAGCCTTATCTTGAGCACGTGGATATGGTTCTTGTCATGACAGTTGAACCGGGATTTGGCGGACAGAAATACATGGATGAATGCACAGCCAAAATAACTGAAGTGAGAAAACTTATCACTGACGCAGGACTTTCAACAGATGTTGAGATAGACGGCGGCGTTACAATTGACAATGTTCATATTCCCTTAGAGGCAGGCGCCAACGTAATTGTAGCCGGCTCTGCGGTATTTAACGGTGATATAACTGAGAATACAAAGCTTTTAATGGAAAAGCTCTCAAAGTGATATTTACGGATATATCAGGTTTTAACAAATTGGAGATTACTAACAGGAAGCGGTGGCAGAGATGCTGCCGTTTTTTATGCCATAAGGTGGCTTTTGTTGACAATAGCGGCGCAAAAAGGCATACTAGAAATTGGCTAACTAGCTGTAGGTATGGATTTCTGACTATACAAAGAAGTTTTTGGCTAAAGAAAGGCAGAAGATGTACAAGAAAATTGAAAGAAATGCACCTTGCTGGTGCGGCAGCGGTAAGAAGTATAAGAGCTGCCACGAGGCCTTTGATGATAAGATCATAGGTTACGAGCGAATGGGACATATCGTCCCGAAGAGATCACTTATTAAAACAGAAAAAGATATCCTTGGAATCAAAGAGAGCGCCAAGATTAATATGGCATGTCTTGACGAAGTTGCTGACAAAATCAAGGCAGGAATGTCAACTCAGGATATTGATGACATCGTAGCAGATGTTACAAAGAAAATGGGCGGAATAGCAGCACCTCTTAATTATGAGGGCTTCCCCAAAAGTGTCTGCACATCCATTAATGACATGGTTTGCCACGGCATACCTTCCAAAGACGATATTCTTAAGGATGGCGACATTATTAATGTTGATTGTTCTACTATATTAAATGGCTACTATGCAGATTCTTCCCGAATGTTCTGCATCGGTGATGTGGATCCTGAGTGGAAGAAGCTGGTTGATGTGACCAAGGAAGCTATGGAGATAGGTATTAAAGCTGTAAAGCCCTGGACTCCCTTAGGAGATATGGGTGATGCAGTACACCAGCATGCGCTTAAGCATGGCTATACAGTGGTTCGCGAGATTGGCGGACACGGATGCGGCAATGAATTCCATGAGGAGCCTTTTGTAAGCTTCGTAAGTAAGCCCGGCACTGAGATGCTCATGGTACCCGGCATGGTATTTACGATTGAGCCCATGATCAATATGGGAACTGACAGAATCTTTGTTGATGAAGAGAATGACTGGACAGTTTACACAGAAGACGGTGCACCGTCAGCTCAGTGGGAAGTAGAGCTTCTGGTCACAGAAGACGGCTGCGAGCTTCTTTGCTGGTAACCCTCATCTGTCAGCTTCGCTGACACCTTCTCCCTGGAAGGGAGAAGGCAAAAAACAAAAATATATATCACCTCATTTGATGCCTTCCCCCTTTAGGGGGAAGGTGGCACGAAGTGCCGGATGAGGGAGAAGGAGATATAATGCAGAACAAAGGTAAATATTATATAACAACGGCAATTGCCTATACATCAGGAAAACCTCATATCGGAAACAGCTATGAGATAGTCCTTGCAGATGCAATTGCCAGATACAAGAGAAAAGATGGTTATGATGTTCATTTCCAGACTGGTTCTGATGAGCATGGCCAGAAAATCGAGACAAGAGCTATTGAGGCAGGATTTGATAGCCCTAAGGCATTTGTAGACGATGTGGCAGGCGTTATCAAGGGCCTTTGGGATATGATGGATACTTCCTATGACCGTTTCATCCGTACAACAGACGAGGACCATGTACAGCAGGTTCAGAAGATTTTCAAGAAGTTCTATGATCAGGGCGATATCTACAAGGGTTCCTACAAGGGAATGTACTGTACAGAGTGTGAGGCATTCTATACAGAGTCTCAGCTTGTGGACGGAAAATGTCCTGAGTGCGGATCAGATGTACATCCCGCTGAAGAGGAAGCATATTTCTTCAAAATGAGTAAGTATGCACAGCAGCTTATTGATCACATCAACAGTCATCCTGAATTCATTCAACCTGTTTCTCGTAAGAACGAGATGATGAACAATTTCCTTCTTCCCGGTCTTCAGGATCTTTGCGTATCAAGAACCTCATTTAAGTGGGGAATTCCTGTAACCTTTGATGAGAAGCATGTTGTTTATGTATGGCTTGATGCACTTTCAAACTATATAACAGGTATCGGTTTTGATGTAGATAACAGCAGTGAGTCCTACAAAAAGTGGTGGCCTGCGGACCTTCACCTTATCGGTAAGGATATTATCAGATTCCATACAATCTATTGGCCTATTTTCCTTCTTGCCCTTGGCGAGCCTCTTCCGAAGCAGATTTTCGGACATCCCTGGCTCCTTCAGGGCGGCGAGAAGATGAGTAAGTCCAAGGGTAACGTTATCTATGCTGATGACCTTGTAAGTATCTTTGATGTAGATCCTGTTAAGTATTTCGTGCTTCACGAGATGCCTTATGATAATGATGGTGTTATTTCTTGGGAACTCATGGTTGAAAGATACAACTCTGACCTTGCTAATACCCTCGGTAACCTTGTAAACCGTACAATTGCTATGTCCAACAAGTACTTTGGTGGCGTAGTAGCCGATAAGGGCGTTGAAGGCGGCGTAGATGCAGATCTCAAGGCTGTTTGCACAGGTGCTTATGTAAAGGTTGAGAAAAAGATGGATGAGCTTCGCGTAGCTGATGCTCTTACCGAGATTTTCACAGTATTTAAGCGCTGCAACAAATATATTGATGAGACTGAGCCCTGGAACCTGGCAAAGGACGAGGCACAGTCAGACAGACTTGCAACCGTTCTTTACAACCTTGTAGAAGGTATTACAATCGGCACAAGTCTTCTTGAACCCTTCATGCCCAGAACTGCTGAGAAGATCTTCAACATGCTTAATACAAAGAGCCGTGATTTCGATACACTCTCTGAGTTTGGTAAGTACGAGAGCGGCACGAAGGTGACAGATGCACCTGAGCAGTGCTTTGCAAGAAAGGATCTCAACGAGGTTCTTGCAGAAGCAGCAAAGATCACAGAGAAGCAGAAGGCAGATTATATCGAGTCTCAGAAGAAAGCAAAAGAAAACCTCACAAAGGCTGGAATGCTCAGAGAAGCAAACGCTATCGTGATTGGCGGTGCTGACAGCGCAGCAGAGGAAGGCGCTTCCGAAGGTATCGATATTCCCGCAAAGGATGAGATCACTTTTGATGATTTCATGAAGCTTCAGTTCCAGGTTGGTGAGATCATCGCATGTGAAGCAGTTCCGAAGTCCAAAAAGCTTCTTTGCTCACAGGTTAAGATCGGAAGTCAGGTTAAGCAGATCGTATCAGGAATCCGCAAATACTATACTCCCGAGGAGATGGTTGGTAAGAAGGTAATGGTTCTTGTAAACCTCAAACCCGCTATGCTTGCAGGCGTTAAATCAGAGGGAATGCTTCTTTGTGCAGAGGATGCAGAAGGCAATCTTGCACTTATGACTCCCGAGAAGGCAATGCCTTCGGGTGCTGAGATAGCATAAATAATTATTTTGTGACATAATTTACGAATTTTTAAGAATGCACATTACGAAATTGTGGTAAAATAGTATTTAGAAAAACTGTCAAAAAAGTGGATGGTATTGAAAATTTTGGCATTACTATTAAGGGGGTTATTATGGCACGAAAAGAGGAGCTTACCTACAAATCAAGAGACCGTGAAACCACGATTCATGCAATAAGATGGATTCCTGAGGAGAAGCCGATCGCAATATTGCAGATAATTCATGGTATGCAGGAGTTTATAGACCGCTATGATGAATTTGCAAGATATATGGCAGACAATGGCATTCTCGTAATCGGTAATGATCATCTTGGCCATGGCGGATCTGTTTCAGAGAGAGTTCCTTACGGATATTTTTGTAAGAATGATCCTGCCACAGTGCTTCTTAGAGATGCACACAGACTTAAGAAGATGACTCAGGAAGATTATCCCGGCATCCCGGTAATCCTTATGGGACATAGCTTTGGATCCTTTGTTGCCAGAGAGTATCTTACAAGATACGGCACAGGTATTCAGGGTGCCATCATTCAGGGAACAGGCTATATGTCTATAGGCACAATCAAGGCCGGCAAGGGAATGGCTGCTTTCATCGGCGCTATGCTTGGTGAAAAGCACAGATCAGGATTCCTTAATAACACAGCATTTAAGGGATACCTTAGTCGTATATCCAGTCCCAAGACCAAGTTTGACTGGCTCTCACACAATGAAGAGAGTATCAATAAATACATAAATGATCCCAGAGATAATTTTGTATTCACAGTTAACGGCTTTGAGACACTGTTTGAGCTTCTTTCAAGAGTTCAGGATACTGGTAAAATGGAAGATATTCCCAAGAAGCTTCCTATCCTTCTCACAGCAGGAAAAGAAGATCCCGTTGGTGAGTATGGTTCCGGTGTTGAGCAGCTTTACAAGGTATGGACAGAGCAGATAGGCCTTACCAATGTCGAACTTAAACTCTACGACGGAATGAGACATGAGCTTCAGCAGGAAATCGGCAGAGAGACAGTATTTGCTGATCAGCTTGCATGGATCAAGAAGACCATCGGATAAAATATTTAATGATTTATATGCCTGAGCATGATATTATGTATTGTGCTCAGGCATTTTTAGTAGTTTCTTGATATAGGAGTTATTTATAATGGGAAAATTATTTGACTTAGACAGTCCTTTTATGAGGGCACTTAACAAAATCGCAGATCTTATGCTGCTCAATCTTGTCGTATTATTCTTTTTAGTTGTTCCTTTTACAGGCGGCGCTGCTCTTACAGGAATGCACTATGTGCTTCTTAAAATGGTAAGAGATGAAGAGAGCTACATTATAAAGGGCTTCTGGAAATCCTTTAAGTTGAACTTTAAGCAGGCCACTGTTTTGTGGATCATCGTTTTTGTTGTAGGCGCTATTATCGGTGTGGACTTTGCATGGATATATTACAACGCTGATAAGGTTCCGGCTGCTTATACCTATATAATGTTTGGTGTCAGCATCCTGCTTTATATGGTTTCACTTTACATATTCCCGCTGCAGTCAAGATTCGATAATCCAATCAAGCGCACTCTGAAGAATTCAGTGATGTTTGCCATACTTGGTCTTCCGAGAACAGTTGGAATGACACTTGTTTCACTTATTCCTATTGTGCTGCTTTACTTTTTTGATATGCAGATCCTTCCTATTCTCATCCTTTTTGGAGTAACAGGACCTTCATTTCTTATGGCGCTTATGTACAACGGACTTTTCAAGAGATTTGAGCCCAAGGTAGAAGAGGAAGAGGCCAAAGAGCCTGTGAATGACGAAGATGACGAAGAACTTCAGGCAGCAATCAAGCGCATGCAGGAAGCCAGAGACAGGAAATAAAAGCCAATAATTCAAGCAGGATTTAAGGTGATTTGTCACATTGTACATAAGATTTTAATTTCTTTGTGCAATAATTCCTGACCAATTTATAAAAAAATTATTAAATGGCAATTCTTACAACGAATGGTCAAATCTTTGTATAATTGTTGCATAGCCAAAGCATAGTGCTTTGGCTATACTTTTATTTGTCAGGAGCGGAAAGCTCTTTTTTTGAGAAATAGGAGGGAAACTAAAAATGGCAAGTTTAACACTTGAAAATGTATGCAAAGTTTATCCTAACGGTTTCGAAGCTGTTAAGAATTTCAATCTTGATATCCAGGATAAGGAGTTCATCATCTTCGTAGGACCTTCAGGATGTGGTAAGTCAACAACACTTCGTATGATCGCAGGTCTTGAGGACATCTCTTCCGGTACACTTAAAATTGGTGACCGTGTAGTTAACGATGTAGAGCCTAAGGACAGAGATATCGCAATGGTATTCCAGAACTACGCTCTTTATCCTCACATGACAGTTTATGATAACATGGCATTTGGTCTTAAGCTTCGTAAAGTTCCGAAGCAGGAGATCGATAAGATGGTTAAGGATGCAGCTAAGATCCTCGACCTTACAAACCTTCTTGATCGTAAGCCTAAGGCTCTTTCAGGTGGACAGAGACAGCGTGTTGCTATGGGACGTGCTATCGTTCGTAATCCTAAGGTATTCCTTATGGATGAGCCTCTTTCCAACCTCGATGCTAAGCTCCGTGTTCAGATGAGAACAGAGATCGCTAAGCTTCACCAGAGACTTGGTACCACAATCATCTACGTTACACACGATCAGACCGAGGCTATGACACTTGGTACAAGAATCGTTGTTATGAAGGACGGTGTTGTTCAGCAGGTAGATACACCTCAGAACCTCTATGATAAGCCTTGCAACCTCTTCGTTGCTGGATTCATGGGATCACCTCAGATGAACTTCCTTGATGCAGAAGTAGAAGTATCAGGCGACAAGGCTTGCCTCAAGATCGCTGGCCAGTCAATCGAGCTTCCTCCGGCAAAGGCTAAGAAGGTTATCGATGGTGGTTACGCTGGAAAGACTGTAACATTCGGTATCCGTCCTGAGGATGTTGATGATTCTGAGATGGTTGTTAGCACATCTAAGGCTGTATTCGAGTCAACAATCAACGTATACGAGCTTCTTGGTGCAGAAGTTTATCTGTACTTTGATCTTGCAGGCTTCCCTGTAACAGCTAGAGTTGATTCTCGTACAACAGCAAGACCTGGCGATAAGGTTAAGTTTGCTTTCGATGTTGAGAAGATTCATGTATTCGACAAAGAGACAGAGAAGGTTATTACCAACTAATCGATACGAATGATATGCAAGAATAATAAGCTGTGCTTTACGTAAATTCGTAAGGCACAGCTTTTTTTCTATATACAACGTGCTAAAATTATTTTAGAATTAATTATATGATATAGGTGTCAAAAGTCAAAAATGCGTACATGCTTGCATGTTAAGCATTTTGACTTTATGACCCGAACAAATATGAGGAATTAGCAATTTACGCAGTAAATTAGCGGTTTCCGAATATTTGTAGAATTGCGAGAGTTTCGAAGAAACGGAGCAATTCGTATATCATATGGTGTCAAAATTTACTTTTGACACCTACATCATTATATAAAATTCACGGAGGCAGAGATATCATGATTTCAGCTCAGATTGTACAGACCAGTATTGACGAATTATCAGCAATAACCAGAGTTCAGCTAAGCGTCCTGGACTTAAAGGGTAAAATTGTTGCTGCTACAGCTGAGGCGCCTTCATTTGACAGCGCTTTTATCTCGGATTTTGCAAGTTCTGCCGTTGATTCCCAGGTTATAGGCGGAGTTCATCTCCTTAAGATTTTTGATGAGGGCGAGCTTCTATATATCCTTATCGCGTCAGGTCAGGGCGAAGATGCTTACATGGTAGGAAAAATCTGCGTAAGCCAGCTTCAGAACCTTATAATCGCCTATAAGGAAAAATACGACAGAAACAACTTTTTCCAGAATCTTCTTTTGGACAATCTCCTTCTTATCGATATCTACAACCGTGCAAAGAAGCTCAGAATTGATGTAAATGTGCCAAGAGTAATCATTCTTGTTGAGACAAGGGCAGAGAGAGACAGCGGCGCAGCAGAGCTTTTGTCCAGCATGTTCACATCTCAGGCAGGAGATTATGTAACAGCAGTTGATGAAAACAGCGTTATCCTTGTAAAATCTGTAAAAGCAGGTGAGAGCTACGAGGATATTGATGATATAGCTAATACTATTGTAGACATGATGAACACCGAGGCTATGCTTGATGTTCGCGTATCCTACGGCACAATAGTTGGGGAGATCAAGGACCTCAGTAAATCCTATAAAGAAGCTAAGATGGCTCTTGATGTAGGAAAAATCTTCTACGCTGAGAGACATGTGACAGCATATAATACCCTTGGAATAGGCAGACTTATTTATCAGCTTCCTATCAACCTCTGCAGGATTTTCATCGATGAGATATTCGGTGACAGAGTGGTCCCTGAGAATCTTGACGAAGAGACACTTAACACCGTTAACAAGTTTTTTGAGAACAACCTTAACGTATCAGAGACTTCAAGACAGCTCTTTGTACACAGAAATACTCTTGTTTACAGAATTGAGAAGCTGCAGAAGGCAACAGGCCTTGATGTAAGAACCTTTGATGAAGCTCTTACCTTTAAGATCGCAATGATGGTTCTAAACTACATGAGATATGTAGATAAAAGTGATTTCTAAGATTAGCATATGACTTTATAAAAAATTCGCCAGATAGCAACCTTTAGCTATCTGGCGTTTTAAATTCCTTCAAAATCAAAGGCTGGTATAAAGCTTTCTGAATCCGTGCCGATTCCCTGGAAAAATCCATTTTCTATTCCAAGATCTATGCAGTAATCAATAAGCTTATCATAATCTTCCTCATTTACGCCGGAAAGAAGCTCCGGGAATTCAGACAGATCGCCGTGGGGCGTAAACTGATTCATGATGCTTAGATATACCCTGTCCGAGAACGTGCATAAAAGCTCTCTTACCACATTCATGGAATCTTCCAGTTGCCCCGGAAGCATCAGATGTCGCACAATGACTCCTGATTTCATAAGAGGACCACAGTAATCATCTTCGCTGTTTTCCATAAGATCATTATAGGCAAAAGCTCCCAAACCTTCGTTAAATAATGGTTCTCCAACCTGCCTGAGCATCTCGGATATTGCAGCCATGGAGACCTTAAAATACGAAGGAGCATGACTGTATCTTATAGCCAGTTCGTCGGAGTAATATTTGCAATCTGGCAGATAGATATCGATAAGGCCCTCGAGAGCCTTTATTGTCTCTACATTTTCATAGGCGCTTGTGTTATAGACAATAGGAATGGACAGCCCTTGCGATTTTGCTTTTTCCAGCGCGGGTATTATAAGAGGCACAAAATGCGTGGGTGTCACGAGATTTATATTGGAAGCCTTTTTATCCTGAAGCTCTAAGAAAATCTCAGCTAAGCGGTCTGTGGAAATCTCCTTTGAAACGCCGCCTGATGCAATCTCGCTGTTTTGACAAAAGACACATCGCATGTTGCAACCTGAGAAAAATACTGTACCTGACCCGTTCGTGCCTGAAATGCAGGGCTCTTCCCACATATGAAGGTAGGCTCTTGCTGCAGTAAGGACGCCGCCCTGACCGCAGTAGCCCTTTATGCCGGCAGCTCTGTTCACGCCGCATTTTCTTGGACATAGTATGCAGTTTTCAAGTGAGAGAATATCTGACATTAAGAGATGTACCTCAGAAATTTGTGAAAATGATCAGAGATCGGAGCTTTCAGATTCTTCTAAAGCCATAGCAGCCTTTTTGGCTTCTTTTTCAGCTTTGTTTCTTTTCCTGAGCTCAGTGAAAAATTCCTTAAGGATAGCACTGCAATCTTCCTCGAGGACGCCCTTTGTGATCTCAACCTGGTGGTTAAACTCCGGGTTATCAAGAATATTAATGACAGTTCCGCCTGAGCCTGCCTTGGGACTCAATGCGCCCATAACAACTCTGGGGATTCGGGACTGAACAATTGCGCCTGCGCACATCTGACAGGGTTCTAATGTAACATATAGGGTACAGTCCTCAAGTCTCCAGTCCCCCATTTTCTTGCAAGCCTTTTTTATGGCTGTTATCTCAGCGTGACAAAGTACGGATTTATCGGTGTTTCGCCTGTTGTAGCCGCGGCCAATGATCTTGCCTTCATAGACGATGACGCAGCCGATTGGCACTTCACCAAGTTCTATAGCCTTTCTTGCCTGGGCAAGGGCAGCTTTCATGTACTTTTTATCAAGCTTTTCTCTGAGAAGTTCATCAGAGAGGTTCTTATCAGCCATAAAGAATTGCTCCTGTAACATACCCGGATTCAACATAAATAATTGACAATCGGGTAAGGTTTGCGTATTATTTAAAAATGACGGTCTTGTAATGGGTGCATGCATCCGTGCGGATTTGGGTCTTATGCAATGAGAACCCACGAACCGTGTCAGGTCGGGAACGAAGCAGCACTAAGAGGAATTTCTCATGTGTTGTAAGGTAGCCTGGGTTCGCCGCATGCATCCTTTACAGGATCGTTTTTCTTAAAGGACAAGCCTTTATGGAAACAATCCGTGAGGATGCGCAGCGAACGGAGATGAAATTTATTGCTGCGCAATACCACTCGCGCGCACGAATTTCGCAAGCGAAATTCGATTCTATTATTTGACAATCCTGCTCCGATTTATCTTTCTACGTCTGTCATGTCGACGCCACTCATCTGATCGAGAAGCTTCATCTTTGTATCATAGAGTCTCTTGGAGAGATCTACATGCACTGAGTGAGGATTGAAAAGACGTCTTGTGGCATCCCATAAGGTTTCCTGCTCCTCGAGGCAGTACTTACGAATATCCATTGTCTTGGGAGATTCATATACACATTCACCATTTTTGAAAATAGGAACCATGATCTCGCGAAGAGTAAATGAACCTGCGGGAAGAAGTGTCTTTTTCCAGGGCTCAAGGGGATCGAAGAGGAGAAGCTGCTTATCCTCGGTAAATGTCTCGTGCTCAAGACAGATGAGGTCAGCCTTAACCTTGCCGTTTGCCTTCTCATAAACTCTGTAGATCTTCTTGTTACCGGGATTTGTGATCTTCTCGGAATTCTCTGAAAGCTTGATCTTGGGCTCAAAATTGCCATCTTCACCCATAACTGCAGCAAGCTTATAAACGCCGCCAAATGACGGATTATCCTTAGCTGTGATAAGGTGAGTACCTACGCCCCAGGATGTGATTGCTGCGCCCTGAGTCTTAAGTGAAGTGATAAGATACTCATCAAGGTCATTGGATGCAGAGATAACAGCATCAGGGAAGCCTGCTTCATCCAGCATTTTTCTTGCTTCCTTTGAAAGATAAGCAAGGTCGCCGCTGTCGAGACGGATTCCGTAGAAGCTAAGGTCGATTCCCTCTTCCTTCATCTCCTTAAATACTCTGATAGCATTGGGTACACCTGATTTTAATGTGTCATAGGTGTCAACAAGAAGGATACATGCTGAAGGATAAAGCTTTGCATAAGTCTTAAATGCTGTGTACTCATCAGGGAAACTCATGATCCAGCTGTGAGCGTGTGTTCCTTTAACCGGAACATCAAAAAGCTGACCGCAAAGAACGTTACTTGTTCCAACGCATCCGCCGATAACTGCAGCTCTTGCGCCATAGGTACCTGCATCGGGACCCTGTGCGCGTCTTAAACCAAATTCCATTATTCCGTCGCCCTGTGCAGCATAGCAGATACGTGCTGACTTTGTGGCGATAAGTGACTGGTGATTTATTATGTTAAGGATAGCGGTCTCAATGAGCTGAGCTTCCATGATGGGAGCTATAACCTTTACAAGGGGCTCTCTGGGGAAAATGATTGTTCCCTCGGGAATTGAATAAATATCTCCGCTGAACTTGAAATCTCTTAAGTAGTCCAGGAAATCTTCATCAAAAATACCAACACTTCTAAGATATTCGATATCCTCATCATCGAAGTGAAGCTCCTTAATATATTTGATAAGCTGCTCTAAACCGGCCATGATTGAATAGCCGCCGCCAAAGGGATTGTTTCTGAAAAAAGCATCAAAGATAACAGTCTCGTTCTGAGACTTGTTCTTGAAGTAGCCCTGCATCATTGTGAGTTCGTACAGGTCAGTGAGTAGAGTCAGATTCTGTCTGTCCATAATTACCCCCGTTTGCGAAATGCATCTTAAGATTTTGATGTGATATTCGCAAATCCTTTTTTAATTTGATTTTTCGGATAAAATATCCAAATACAATAATACTACCAGAATGCATTAACTGTCATTGTTTTTTCATTGTAGTTATATTAAAATTAATAGGCTTTTGATATAATGTCAGATAGTGGTTTAGTCTGATTAATCATGAGGTTTTGATATGGGAGAATACGATAACTTACTAAATACCGGTAATGAGATAGTTAAAGAGGTCAATAAGGCCATAAGTACCGGAGATTATAGCAGTCTTGGGGATACGATCAGAGTCCAGGTTCAGGACGCAGTCAGGAAGGCAACAGAGAATCAGGGCCAGAACTTCCAGGGCAGAGCTTCTGCTCCGAGGACAGTTACATATTCAAGCGGAAAAGTAGTTCCAATGCGTGGACGTGTTTTCAGTACACCGTTCTTTTCATCAATGGCTTCAAAGTCCAAGGGCATAGGTAAGATAATTGCCGGTTCCATAGGCTCATTTTTCTTTGGAACATGGGGACTTCTGTTCATGCTTGGAGCGCTGCTGAACGTCGAGAGCACTTTTATTCCTTTTTTGGTATTCGCTCTTCTTACAGCTCTTAATGTTTTTCTTATTTCCAGAGGTGTTAAGGATAATAAGCTTGCCAAGGCATATAAAAAATACGGTAACATCCTTGGTAATTCAGAGTATTTTGCAGTACGAGATCTTGCGGTTGCAGCAGGAGAGATGTCAGATTCAGTTCTTAAGAATATAAAGAACATGATGAAAAAAGGCTTCCTTCCTCAGGCCCGTCTCGACAGCGCTGAGACCACTGTAATGCTTACACAGAGAGCTTATGACAGATATCTCAATGCTGAGGTGGACAGACAGGAGAGAGAACGCAGACAGAGACAGGAAGAGATGCAGGGTTCACTTCAGAGGAATCAGACAGAGCAGCCTGCAGATGGCGGACTTTCCGGAATCATGAAGGAAGGTAACGATTACCTTAATCAGATCAGGAAAATAAATGAAGCAATACCCGGCGATGAGATGAGTTCTAAGCTCTATCAGCTTGAAAATATTATGAGCAGGATTTTCTCACAGGTTGAGAAACAGCCTGAGTGCGCAGATGATCTCAGGAAATTCATGAATTATTATCTGCCCACCACTACAAAGCTTCTAAACGCATACGTTGATCTTGATAAGCAGCCTGAGGTTGGTAACAACATAGCTCAGACAAAGCGAGAGATTGAGGATGCGATAGATGTTATAAACAGTGCTTTTGAGAATTTGCTGGATAGTCTTTTCCAGGATATGGCATGGGATATTTCATCAGACATATCTGTTATGAAGACAATGATGGCACAGGATGGTCTTACAGAGGACGGTCTTAGAAGCGCTTTGCAGAATTCCGGATCAGAGACTCCGGTAGCGCAGACAGCTACAGCAGCTCAGGCAGCTCCTATGGCAGCAGCCAAGGCAGCACCTGCATCAACCATGCAGATGGAGACAGCCATGGCTCAAGCTGCACAGACAGCGCAGGCAGTAGCACCTGCGGCACAGGAACAGACAAAAGTAGAATTAAAATTCTAAGGGGAGCTGGGGACCGTTCGAAGTTGCGAAGCAGCGAGTTACGGACCCCGTATCCGAACGGATTCGGTCAGAAAAAAATATTGTTTATGGAGGAGGATTTATAAATGGCAGACGAATTCAAAGAGTTTGAGAACTCGGCACCGACATTATCATTTGGGGCAGCAGCAGAGGAGCCCGCACCGGCACCGGCCGCAGCAGAGGCACAGGCAGCACCTGTATCACCTATTGAGGCTATGGCAAAAGAAGCTAACCTCAGTGAAGAAGAGATGAAGCAGGTAGATGCTTTTGTAGATCAGATCGATCTTAAGAATTCTCAGGCTGTAATGAACTACGGCGCAGGTACTCAGAAGAAGATGGCAGATTTCTCAGAGAAGGCCATCGACAATGTTCGCACAAAGGACATGGGACAGGTAGGTGACATGATCGCCGGTCTTGTTACTGAGCTTAAGAACTTTGATGTTGAAGAGGATGAGAAGGGAATCATCGCTCTTTTCAAAAAGGGATCAAACAAGCTCAACGTTATGAAGGCAAAATATGCCAAGGTTGAGACAAACGTTGAGACCATCAGCCGCGAGCTTGAGCGTCATGAGCAGCAGCTCATGAAGGACGTTGCGGTTCTCGATAATATGTATGATCTGAATCTCAACTATTACAAAGAGCTTTCAATGTACATCATTGCAGGTAAGAAGAAGCTTGAGCAGGTTCGAGCTACTGATCTTGTTGAAGCTCAGAAGAAGGCAGAGCAGTCAGGACTTCCTGAAGATGCTCAGGCAGCAAGAGATCTTGCATCTCTTTGCGACAGATTTGAGAAGAAGATCTATGACCTTGAGCTTACACGTACAATCGCTATGCAGACAGGTCCTCAGATCCGTATGGTACAGAGCGCTGACACCACAATGGCTGAGAAGATCCAGTCCACACTTGTTAACACTATTCCGCTTTGGAAGAACCAGATGGTTATCGCTATCGGTATCGAGCACTCAGCACAAGCTGCTAAGGCAGAGCGTGAAGTTAACAACATGACAAACGAGCTTCTTAGAAAGAATGCCGATGCTCTTAAGGTTGCATCTATTGAGGCAGCTAAGGAATCTGAGAGAGGTATCGTAGATATCGAGACCCTTAAGCACACCAATGAGACTCTCATCACTACTCTTGATGAAGTTATGAAGATTCAGACAGAGGGTAAGGAGAAGCGTAAGGCAGCAGAAGCTGAGCTTACTCAGATCGAAGGACAGCTTCGTGAAAAGCTTCTTCAGGCATCAAAGAACTGACATAATAAGGCGCAAAGCGCATAAATTTAGGCAATATTAGGAAGGTGTTTTTACAATGGAACAGAAAATGAAGGAAGAAGTCCTTGCCGGTTTTGGCAAGGTATTCGGGGAGACAGAAGGCGTTAAGGCATACTTTGCACCCGGAAGAGTTAATCTTATCGGCGAGCATACCGATTACAACGGAGGTCACGTTTTCCCCTGTGCACTTACTATCGGTACTTACGGAGCAGCAGCCAAGAGAAATGACAGAAAAATGCGTTTCTTTTCAATGAACTTTGAGAACTCAAAGGTAATCGAAGGCTCACTTGACGATATCGAGAGTTCAAAGAAGGCAGGCTGGACAGCTTATCCTGTAGGTGTGGTTTGGGCTTTTGAGCAGAGAGGTCTTAAGCTTGATACAGGTTTTGACCTTTGCATCTATGGAAATATTCCCAACGGATCAGGCCTTTCATCATCAGCATCCTTAGAGGTTCTTACAGGCTTTATCTTAAGAGACCTTTACGGCTTTGATGTAACCAATCAGGACCTTGCTCTTATAGGACAGTATTCCGAGAACAACTTCAACGGTTGCAACTGTGGTATCATGGATCAGTTTGCAGTAGCTATGGGTAAAGAGGACAATGCTATTTTCCTTGATACAGCTGATCTTTCATTTGAATATGCACCCATAAGCCTTAAGGGTGCCAAGATTATAATAGCAAATACCAATAAGAAGCATAAGCTCACTGATTCTCAGTACAATGCTAGAAGAAGCGCCTGCGAGAAGGCACTTTCAGAGCTTCAGACAGTATGCGATATAAAGGGACTGGGAGATCTTTCACCTGAGGAATTTGAGGCACATAAGGATGCCATCAAGGATGATGATCGCAGGATCAAGGCTAAGCATGCGGTATATGAGAACCAGCGCACAATTGATGCTGTAGCAGCTCTTAAGGCAGGAGATCTTACAAAATTTGGTCAGCTTATGAATGAATCTCACGTATCACTTCGTGATGACTATGATGTTACAGGCATTGAGCTTGATACCCTTGCTGAGGAAGCATGGAAGATACCCGGTGTCATCGGTTCACGTATGACAGGCGGCGGATTTGGCGGCTGCACAGTTTCTATTGTTAAGGACGAAGCAGTTGAAGAATTCAAAGAGAAGGTTGGAAAAGCGTATCTTGATAAGATCGGATATGAAGCTGCCTTCTACACTGTAGAAATCGGTGATGGCCCGACAATACTCTAAAAAGAAACTCCTTACAGAGATTCTGTAAGGAGTCTTTTAATTTGGTCTTTGCTAAGAGAACGAAGCTCCTCTGCCACAGGTAAAAGAGCAGAGATTTTTTCTTTTCTCTCTGAATCTGACAGCTCAAGCTTATTCTGATACAGATCGGTTAAAAGCTTATAAGTGGCAGTCACATCGGTTCCGGTGTCCGTTGCGAATTCAAGAACAGTAGTTGCTTCCTTATATAATTCTGCATCATACAGGAGCTTGCCCCATTTTTGCAGGTTTGTAACAAGGGTTGTGTAATTCTGATCGTATCTCGTCAGCTCTGTAATGTTTGGAGCTCCGTATTCAAGTTTAAGGTCCGTATTGGTAAAGCCTGTAAGATTAACGATCTTTTGATCTGCTAGGGATTTGATGACCTTCTCGCAGTACCTGGATTCATCATCATCAAGCGCTCCGAAGGGAAGAGCTTCTATAGGAATCTTTATATAATTAAGATTATCAAGTGGTTTTCTTCTTGTGAAATTCGCTTTACGCTCCTTTTCCCAGAAGTCAGCTTCCTTGGATTCTATCTTATAACTGGTTCTTCTGATGGCGATCTGCGTGATCAGAACCAGCAGTATAAAGCTTGTAAAAAAAGGCATCTTCATATATAATATCCTTTCAGAAAATGAGGAGATAAATTATGTTAAAGTTTTTTAATTCCGGTAAAAATAAAAAGCTTATTTCAGCAATTATTATTATCGTACTTATCCTTGCACTCGTTATTCCTCTTGCAAGTAGTGCGCTTTCATTCTGATAATAGCACATACCGGATAGAGGCGAAATGGAGAAGTTATGAAAAAATTTATTTATGGCTTTGTAATGGTGTTAGCTTTTGCACTTTTTGTTCCAATGGGAAGTGCAAAGGCTTCTTCTGATACAATCGCAAATGGAATCTTCATAGGTGATGTTGATGTATCCGGAATGACCAAAGAAGAGGCCACTGCTGCAGTAAATTCCTACATCGAAGAGATTGGGCAGAAAAATATCACTCTGAAGGGTAAGGATGAGACCCAGAGAGTGACAGTTCAGGCAAGTGCCTTTGGGATTGGTTTTGCGAACCCTGAGGTTGTGGATGAAGCTTACGGCCTTGGAAAAGAAGGTAATATCATTCAGCGCTATAAGGCCATGAAGGATATTCAGAATAACGGTCATCGCTATGATATCCAGTACTCTTTTAATGATGATGCTATTTATCAGATTCTTGATGTTGACTGTGCATCTTTCAATGTATCCAAGGTAAATTACACACTGACCAAGACTGATTCGGGATTTGTGGTATCAGATGGTCAGGTTGGATATATCCTTGATGAGAAGAGCTCACTTGCAAATATTAAAAATTATATTCAGAACGAGTGGAATCACGAGGATGGCGAGATAGATATAGCAATCGAAGAGGATGCTCCTCTTGGAAGCTATGAGGCACTTAGCAAAGTCGGTGATGTACTTGGCACATATACTACAAGCTACAAAACCTCCGGCTCGGCAAGAAGCGCTAACGTGGCAAACGGATGCTCACTTATTAATGGAAAGACTATATATCCCGGTGAGGAATTCTCTGTACTTGATACGATCACACCTTTTACAGAGGAAAATGGATATTTTCCTGCAGGCTCATATCTTAACGGCCTTGTTGTAGAGAGTGTAGGCGGCGGAATCTGCCAGGTATCGACCACACTTTATAACGCAGTTCTGAAGGCAGAGCTTGAAGTTACTGAGAGACATAATCATTCTATGATCATCAATTATGTTGAGCCTTCAATGGACGCTGCTATTGCGGAGTCAGGCGGTAAGAACTTTAAGTTTGTTAACAGCTCGGAATATCCTATTTATATAGAAGGAAGTACTACTTCAGACAAGCATATTACATTTACCATATACGGCGTTGAGACAAGACCTTCTTCACACAAGGTTGAGTATAAGAGCGAAGTCCTTGAGACAATACCTGCAGGCGCTGATCAGATTGTTGCGGATGCAAGTCAGCCCATCGGGTCCATTTCTTCACAGGCAGCTCATATAGGTTATAAGGCTCAGCTTTGGAAGATCACTTATGAAGATGGCGTGGAGACAGGAAGAGAAGTTATCAACACCAGTAATTATAAGATGGTTCCCAAGATCGTTACAGTTGGAACAGCTACCGGTGATCCTACTGCAGCAGCGCAGATAGCTACAGCGATTGCTACAGGCGATATCAATCAGGTTAACGCAGTGGCAGGTGCCATTGCAGCGGTTCAGGCAGCGCAGGCAACAGAAGGTGCTGATGTAGAGGCAGCTCAGGCAGCAGCTGCGGCAGCAGCGGCAGGAGCAGAAGCACAGCTTGCGGCTCAGCAGGCAGCAGCGGCAGCAGGTGAGACTCCTGCAGAAGCTCCGGCGGAAGCACCTGCAGAGGCACCCGCAGAAGCGGATCCGGAAGCAGTAACGACAGAGGTTCCTGTAGAGACACCGGAAGGCTGATGGAGATAAGGAATGAGAATAGGTAAGGCTACAGAAAGCATACTTAACAGATCCGTATTAAAGCTTATAAGAGATAAAAATAAGAAAAGCGCAGTTTCAAACTGCGCTTATTCTATAGATGGCGAAGAAATCCTGGCAAGTGCCATCAGTACCATTACGGCACCTGTCCAAAATGTTGGATACTATGCTGTATATAATGCAATAAATAACCTTTATGCAGACGGTATCACTCCTCAAATGGCCATGATAAATATTATGCTGCCGGCAGAAGCAGAGGAGAGTGAGCTTAAGCAGATATCAAGGGATTGCAAAAGGGCAGCTGATGAACTTGGCATTTCAATAAGAGGAGGTCACACAGAGGTTACGGATGCCCTCACAAGGCCTCTTGTAAGCGCAGTGATTTCGGGCACCGGTAGAGATGCAGCTTCTATTAATAATCATCTCCGGAAGGCCAAAGCCGGTGATGCCATCATCATGACCAAGTGGGCAGGCATTGAGGGCAGTGCGATTCTTGCAGATGAGTGCCATGACAGGCTTAAGGAGCGACTTCCTGAATACATTATTTCAGAGACATCAGGTCTTAAGAAATATATTTCAGTGAAGGATGAAGCGCTTATAGCCGGGGATATTAAGGCTTCATTTATACATGATGTGTCATCAGGCGGTATTTTTGCGGCTCTTTGGGAACTGGGCACTAAGGCAGGATGCGGTTTTCAGGTTAATTTAAAAGATATCCCCATGAGACAGGAGATCATTGAAGTCACCAACTGTCTTATGGTCAATCCCTACGAGCTTTCTTCCAACGGATCTCTTCTTTTCATAACTGATGAAGAAGAAATCGCCATGAGAAGGCTAGAGGATGCGGGAATTCCTGCAGCAATAATAGGAAGAGTCTGTGAAGGGAATGATCGCCTTATCATAAACGATGGTGAGAAGCGTTTTTTGGATAAACCTGCCGCGGATGAGCTACTTAGAGTAGATGAATTACGAAGAATTTAATATGCGGATACCATTGAAAGTCGGGGAGGTATGCTATACATCCGCTTTATGGTAAAATAGGAAACGTATGGGCTGTGCGCATGATATTCACTTTGTGTATTTTTCACACAGTCGTCGCCGGATGTTGCAAAGGCGCACCGGTGCAGGATTTTTGCAGGGGAGGCAATTATGATTAACAGAGATGAATTACTTAGAACAATTGAGAAGAACAGCCGTATTGGCATAGATGAACTGGCGGTTATATTAGACGCAGAAGAGGTAGAGGTCGCCAATGAGCTTAAGAGTCTTGAGGAAGAGGGCGTAATCTGCGGATATCATACAATGATTGACTGGTCCAAGACATCCATAGATAAAGTTATGGCACTTATTGAGGTAAAGGTTACTCCACAGCGAGGAATCGGTTTTGATTCCATTGCAGAGAGAATTTATAAATATCCTGAGGTAACCAGCGTATATCTGCTTTCAGGTGGTTTTGACCTTATGGTTATATTAGAGGGTAAGACCCTTAAGGAGGTTGCAGGCTTTGTTACTAATAAGCTTTCACCTCTTGATACCGTACTTAGCTGTTCCACACACTTCATTTTGCAGAAGTACAAGGATCACGGAACAATACTCACCAAGAAATATGAAGATACAAGGGAGAAGATTACGCCATGAGGAATCCTTTAGCAGATACAATAGTAGACATAAAGCCCTCTGGAATCCGTAAATTCTTCGACGTGGTAAAGACCATCGACGGCGCTATATCACTTGGTGTCGGCGAGCCTGATTTTGACACGCCCTGGCATATTCGAGATGAGGGTATATATTCACTTGAAAAAGGCAGAACCTTCTATACATCCAATTCAGGACTGATGGAGCTCAAGGCGGAAATCTGCAATTATCTTAAAAGAAAGCATGATCTGGACTACGATCCGTCATCTCAGGTGCTTGTAACGGTCGGAGGATCTGAAGCAATTGATCTTGCTTTCAGAGCCATGATAAATCCGGGAGATGAGGTGCTGATACCTCAACCAAGCTACGTCTCCTATGAACCCTGTGCAATTCTTGCAGGTGCCAAGCCTGTTATTATTGAGCTTAAGGAAGAAAATGAATTCAGACTTACCGCTGATGAGATTTTGGAGCATGTGACAGACAAGACCAAGATTCTGGTTCTTCCTTTCCCCAATAACCCCACGGGTGCCATCATGGAAAGAAAAGACCTTGAGAGCATTGCAGAGGTTATCAAAGAAAAAGATCTTTTTGTTTTGTCTGATGAGATTTATTCTGAGCTCACATACACAGATAAGCATGTATCCATTACAGAGATACCTGGCATGTATGAGAGAACTATCCTGATCAACGGCTTTTCCAAGGCCTATGCCATGACAGGATGGAGACTTGGATATGCCTGCGGACCTAAGGAGATCTTAGAGCAGATGACCAAGATACATCAGTATGCCATCATGTGTGCACCTACCACCAGTCAGTATGCGGCTGTTGAAGCGTTGAAAAACGGTGATGAAGATGTTGCAATGATGCGTGAGCAGTACAATCAGAGAAGACGCTATCTTTTAAATGAGTTCAGACAGATGGGGCTTCCCTGCTTTGAGCCTTTTGGAGCATTTTATATTTTCCCCAGCATCAAGCGTTTTGGCATGAGTAGTGACGAATTTGCAACGAAGCTCCTTCAGGAGGAGAAGCTTGCGGTTGTTCCCGGAAATGCTTTTGGTGACTGTGGTGAGGGCTTCATAAGAATATCCTATGCATATTCGCTTGAAGACCTTAAGAAGGCTGTGGAGAGACTTAAGAGATTTATCTCAAGGTATGAATAAGGTTTTTATGTAATACCGGGGGGATTATGGATAATAAGAACAGCGAAGAATTAGATAAAGTTAATAGTCCTATAGCGACACCTGACTTTATGAGGGAGAAAATAAAACAGCGTCCCATCAACAAGAAAAAGCTTCTACGAAGGACGCTTATCACCATGACGCTGGCAGTGGTTTTTGGTGCCGTTGCCTGCCTCACCTTTGTTTTTCTCTCACCGGTCATAAATAATATGCTCTATCCGGAGAAGACGCCGGCACCTATAGCTCTTACCACTGAGGATACGGTAACCGACGAGATTCAGCCTGAGGATATGTATGCTGATGATAATGCCATAGCTGCTGAGGCAGCCAGTGTTGCTATAGATATGGCATCCACTGAGATTGACAGAATGCAGCGCGAGATCAACTCATTCAGGATCAGTTCATCTGATTATGCGGATATGTACTCAGCTCTTAAGGACATTGCATATGAGGGAGAAAAGAGCATAGTTAAAGTTACTGCTCTTACTTCGGATACCAACTGGATCAATGATCCCTACAACAGCACTGATGATATCTCAGGTCTTATAGTTGCTGACAATGGCTCAGAATATCTTATTCTGGTTCAGACCTCAGCTATAAAGGACGCAGAATCCGTGCAGGTTACATTTGCAGATGAAACATCAGCAAAGGCTTATCTCAAGCTTAGCGACAAGAATACAGGACTTAGTGTTATTGCTGTAAAAGTTAATTTTGTATCAGCTGATACCAAGACCAGGATTGCCACCGCAAAGCTTGGTAAATCAAATGGTGCATCCGTGACAGGTACGCCGGTAATAGCCATCGGAAGTCCGACGGGTACTCTTGATTCCATAAGCTATGGCTTTGTTACTTCATCCAATGTGGATATGGGTATCTGTGACAGCAATTATAAGCTTCTTACTACGGATATCTACGGAAGCAGCAATGCAAGCGGCGCCATAATCGATCTTTCGGGAGCGGTTATAGGCTTTACGGATATGGATTACAACTCTGATAATCTGCCCAATGTACTTTGTGCAATAGGCATCACGGAGCTTAAATCTCTTATCGAGGATCTCTCAAACGGAACAGGCAGAAGCTATCTTGGACTTCATGGACAGAGCGTGCCTGAGGCTGTTCAGGAAGGTCAGAGCATTCCGGCAGGTGCCTACATTACCCGCACAGAGATGGATTCTCCTGCCATGCTTGCAGGAATACAGAGCGGAGATATCATAACCAGGATAAATGATACAGAGATAAACGGCTATGATTCACTGGTGGATGAGCTGATAAGACTTCATCCCGGTGCAGATATTACGCTCACACTTATGAGACAGGCGACAGACGGATACGTCGAGCTTAATATTGATATGGAAATAGGCAGTTCTACAGGAACTGACTGATAAGTAATATTTAGAATTGAGGTTTTTATGAAATTTATTAAGGATTTAAACTCAGGCGACAGGGTTGCGGATATTTACCTGTGCAAACATATGCAGGTGGCAACAACCAAGAACGGAAAGACCTATTATTCCGTTACGCTTCAGGATAAGACTGGAACGGTTGATGCCAAAGTATGGGAACCCTACAGCGAAGGAATAGATGATTTTTCAGATCTTGACTACATTGATGTGTACGGTGAAGTAACAAGCTTTAACGGAGCACTTCAGATAAATATCAAGAGAGCAAGACTTTGTCATGAGGGCGAGTATGATCAGTCCATGTACCTTCCTGTTTCTGAGAAGGACAATGATGAGATGTTTAAAGAACTCCTTACACTCATCGATTCCGTTAAGAATGTGCATTTAAATAAGCTCCTTAATCTCTTTTTCAGAGAGGATCAGGAGTTTATTAAGGCATTCAGGAATTCCTCTGCTGCAAAATCAGTTCACCACGCTTTTATCGGCGGACTTTTAGAGCACACCTTAAGCGTTACCAAGTTGTGTAATTATTTTGCAGGCAGCTATCCCGCACTTAACAGGGACCTGCTTATTACGGCAGCAGTGTGCCATGACATAGGAAAAATAAAAGAGATTTCTCTTTTCCCTACCAACGATTATACGGACGAGGGACAGTTTCTTGGTCATATCGTTATGGGAAGCGAGATGGTTTCTGAGAAGATCAGACTTATTGAGGGATTTCCGGTGCTTCTTAAGCAGGAGCTGCAGCACTGCATTTTGTCCCACCATGGCAAATTTGAATACGGCTCTCCGAAAATGCCTGCAATCATCGAGGCTATGGCCATTCATCTTGCAGACAATACGGATGCCAAAATGGAAACATTTACAGAGATACTGAAAAACACTAATGAGGTAGGTTGGCTCGGCTTTAACAGGCTTATGGAGAGCAACCTTTTTGACACAAGAGTAGAATCATGAATGAAAAAGTATTACACGTACTGGAGTATGACAAAATTGTAGATAAACTCAGTACTTTCGCAACGTCTGAACCCGGAAAGAAGATGTGCCGTGAGCTTTTGCCATCTTCTGACATAAGGGAGATAGACAGAAATTTAAAAAAGACAGACGCGGCTATTTCGCGTATTTTCAAAAAAGGCTCAGTGTCCTTTGGAAGTAACAGAGAACTTAGCGGTTACCTAAAGGCACTAAAAATCGGAAGTTCACTTGATGCGCCACAGCTTTTACATATCGCAGGATTTCTGGATAACGTAAACAGAGTAAAAAGCTACGGCAGAGCAGATAAGGACGAGGAAACAAGGGATGTTCTATCAGATATGTTTGACGGACTTGAACCCTTAACTCCCGTAGCTTCCGAGATCAGAAGATGTATCATTTCAGAAGATGAGATTTCATCTGATGCAAGTTCAACCCTTAGGTCGATCCGAAGGGATATCACCCTTACAGGGGAAAAAATTCACGGTCAGCTAAATAAAATGGTTGTGGGCTCTTACAGATCCTATCTTCAGGAGCCTGTTGTAACCATGCGCGGAGACAGATACTGTATCCCGGTAAAAGCTGAGTACAAGGGACAGGTAAGCGGAATTGTCCATGACCAGTCATCAAGCGGCTCAACACTTTTCATTGAGCCCAGCGTAATTGTAGAGCTGAACAATAAGCTCAGAGAACTGGCAGGCATGGAGAAGGCTGAGATAGATGTAATCCTTGCAAGATTATCTTCTGAGGCAGCAGACTATCTGACAGCTCTTTCCGATGATGCAAAGCTTATGACAGAGCTGGATTTCATTTTTGCTAAGGCATCTCTTGCCCTTGATCAGGAAGCTATAACTCCTATTTTCAATCAGGAGCACTATTTCAACATCATAAAAGGAAGACATCCCCTTCTTGATAAAAAGAAGGCTGTTCCCATTGATGTTTATGCGGGAAAAGATTTTGATATGATCATCATCACAGGTCCCAACACAGGTGGTAAGACAGTTACTCTTAAGACAGTTGGACTTCTTACACTTATGGGACAGGCAGGTCTTGCTATTCCTGCGGCCGACAGATCAGAGCTTTCTGTTTTCGAGGAGATTTATGCAGATATAGGTGATGAGCAGAGTATAGAGCAGAGCCTTTCAACCTTCTCATCCCATATGACCAATACTGTAAGTATTCTTGAGAATGCTGATGAGAATTCACTTTGTCTTTTTGATGAGCTTGGTGCAGGAACGGATCCCACAGAGGGAGCGGCTCTTGCTATTTCAATACTGAATCATCTCCATGAGAGAGGTATCAGAACCCTTGCAACAACACATTACAGCGAGCTTAAGGTCTATGCCCTTACAACAGAAGGTATACAGAATGCGAGCTGTGAGTTTGACGTTGAATCCTTAAGACCCACATACAGGTTGCTTATCGGTATCCCCGGCAAAAGTAACGCCTTTGCCATATCTAAGCGCCTTGGACTTTCTCAGGAAATCATCGATGCTGCAGGCGAGCAGATAAGCCAGGACAACAGGAAATTCGAGGATCTTTTAACAGATCTTGAAAACAGCAGAGTTACTATTGAGAACGAGCGCCTGGAAATCGAGAAATATAAAGAGGAAGTTGAGAAGCTTAAGGAAGAGCTTAAGAGCAAGCAGAGCAGACTTGATGAATCCCGTGACAAGATCCTTAGAAAAGCCAATGAGGAAGCAAGACAGATCCTTCAGGAAGCTAAGGATACAGCGGATGAGACCATAAGAACAGTAAGAAAAGCTCAGGCAGGAATTCCTATTCAGGAGCTTGAAAAGGCAAGGCAGAATGTCGGAGCGAAGATTTCCGATAAGAACAGCAAGCTTTCTATTAAGAATAAGCCTCAGAGCGGATCACATAAGACCCTCAAGCCCTCTCAGATTAAGCTTGGTGATTCCGTAAGAATCATTTCCATGGGACTTAAGGGAACAATCAGTTCCAAACCTGATAAAGACGGTAATCTTGTGGTACAATGTGGTATTATGAAGTCCAGGGCAAATATTAATGACCTGGAGCTTATAAAGGATGAGGGCGGCAAAGAGCAGATGAAAAAGTTCTACGGAAAGTACAAGATGGATATTTCCGGAGCTAAGAACATCGGAACAGAGCTTAACCTTATCGGCATGAACTCGGCAGATGCCATTGCTGAGCTTGATAAGTATTTGGACAGCGCTTATATATCACACCTTCCTTCTGTGAGAATCGTTCACGGTAAGGGTTCAGGTATATTGAGACAGGCAGTTCATGAGCATTTAAAATCAGCTCCTTATGTTAAGTCCTTTAAACTTGGCGAATTTGGCGAAGGAGATTCAGGAGTTACGGTAGTTACTTTTATAAAATAAAACAGACCGGTGGTATGAGGCCTGTGTATTTAGGGGGATAAATGGTAAGCAAACAGAAAATTTTGATCGTTGATGACGACAATAATATCGCAGAGCTGATCTCACTTTATCTTGTGAAGGAATGCTTTGAGACACTTATTGTCGGGGATGGGGAATCTGCGCTGGAGGCCTTTGAGACCTTTGCACCGAATCTGATTCTCCTTGATCTGATGCTTCCCGGTATCGATGGATATCAGGTATGCAGAGAGATCAGAATGAAGTCTCAGTGTCCAATAATAATGCTTTCAGCAAAGGGCGAAGTTTTTGATAAGGTGCTTGGCCTTGAGATGGGCGCAGATGACTACATGGAGAAGCCTTTTGATTCCAAGGAACTGGTGGCGAGAGTAAAGGCTGTACTTAGAAGATATAAGCCGGTTATTACAGAGCCCGAGCCTACAGATGACAAGGTTGTAAGATATCAGGATCTTGAGATCAATATGACCAACTACTCCGTAAACTATCAGGGTGCCAGAATCGACATGCCGCCCAAGGAACTGGAGCTTTTGTATTTCCTTGCTTCTTCACCCAACAGAGTATTCACAAGAGAGCAGCTTCTTGATCAGATATGGGGCTACGAATATGTTGGTGACACCAGAACAGTAGACGTTCACATCAAGCGTCTCAGGGAAAAGATAAAGGATCACGAGACCTGGCGCATAGCTACTATTTGGGGTATCGGATACAAATTTGAAGTTCAGGTATAAAAAAGCCGTAAGACTAAAGGGTCTCTACGGCAGAGTATACCTAATAAAAATGAATTACTGCGGGCTTACACCTTTGCCCTTATACTGCAGAGGTGTAAGGCCGTATTCTTTTTTAAAATAAGTAATGAAGCTGCTGGTACTGGGAAAAGCCAAAAGGTCCGAAATGGCAGAAACTGACAAAGATGTAGTCTCCACAAGTGTCCTTGCGTACTCAAGCTTCCTGCTTCTGATAAATGTCATGGGACGCATGCCAAGCTCTTTTGCAAAGGTGTCGGAAATATAATTGGCGGAGCGGTGACTTATCTGCGACAGTGTCTTCATGGTGATATTATCGTGAAGATGGCGAAGAATGTATTCGCAGCAGGACTTGGTTATGGGACCGCACTCCTTAAAGGCGTAGTCGTGTACTGCGTAGGTGAAGTCCCGAAGAGCCTTGTTGCTTAGAAGATTGATCTTCATGATGTCATTTATTTTGTCCATGTAACGCAGATATCCATCACTTATGGCGTAGGCAATGTGCTCCGGAAGCCCTCCGTCTATGGCAGCTCTTGTGGCCAGAGTAACATTGGCGATAAGAAGATATTTTGCAAAAAGAAGAGGACTCTCTGAAACATCTCCCACGGTGTCGGGACCTGCAAAGGCACCCTTGGTATAGGGCTCTATTACAGTGGTCTTGGTTTTTACAATGTTGTCAAAGGCGGTGGATACTACTTCATCGATTCTTACAACATCTCCTGCAGCCACATAGTAGTAGATGGCTTTTTCCTGAATTCGCCTGGTTCCGTTGTCCGGGCCCGGAGTGTCATTGGACATGAAAATATGCTGGGAGACAGAAGCAAATATCTGCTTGGATTCCTCCTTTATCAGCTTTTCCATCTTTTCAATATTCTTTTTAATATGTTCTTCTTTTGATTCCTGTCGTTTATTATCACTCATGGCATTATCGTATTAGCATATATGAATAAATGTTATAAAGTAATTTTGGCGAAAATTTATCTGTAAAATCTTATATTTATCTGTTAAATATCATAGCATTTTTCCCTATTATTGTTAATATCAATTTATCGGTTATAAGAGTGATTTCGGTACTCAAATAGTTTTACCGGGAAAGGAATTTAAAATGGCGACAGATATTAAGAAACTCGTTTCAGAGATGACACTTGAAGAAAAGGCATCCCTCCTTGGCGGCGATGACTTCTGGCACACCAAGGCAGTAGAGAGACTTGGTATTCCTAAGTTTATGATGTCAGATGGACCTCACGGTCTTCGTAAGCAGGACACAGAGGGGGATCACCTGGGAGTTAACGACAGTATAAAGGCTGTATGTTTCCCTGCTGCATGTGCTACAGCTTCAAGTTTTGATACAGAGATGATTGGCAAAATGGGCGAAGCTATAGGCGATGAGTGCCAGGCTGAGGATCTTTCCATAGTACTTGGTCCCGCTGTAAACATTAAGAGAAGCCCTCTTTGTGGAAGAAACTTTGAGTACTTTTCAGAGGACCCTTACCTTGCAGGTAAGATGGCAGCAGCATATATCAATGGTGTTCAGTCAAGACATGTTGGAACCAGCATTAAGCACTTTGCGCTTAATAACCAGGAGTTTTTCCGTATGAGCAACTCTTCAGAAGCTTCTGAGAGAACCATGCGTGAGATTTACTTCCCAGCATTTGAGATCGCAGTAAGAGAGTCACAGCCAAAGACCGTTATGTGCTCTTACAACAAGATAAACGGAACCTACGCTTCAGATAATGAGTGGCTTCTTACCAAGGTTCTCAGGGATGACTGGGGATATGAAGGCTTCGTAATGACAGACTGGGGCGCTGTTGATGACAGAGTACAGGGCGTGCGCGCAGGCCTTGAGCTTGAGATGCCCGGAAACACAGCTGAAAATGATGCAAAGATCGTTGCAGCAGTTAAGAGCGGCGAGCTTGATGAGAAGCTTGTGGACAGATCCTGCGAGAGAATCCTCAAGGTTGTTTATGACTATTTTGATAACAAAAAGGAAGGCGTTGTATTTGACAGAGACGCAGATCACGAGAAGGCAACAGAGATTGCTGCAGAGTGCGCTGTACTTCTTGAAAATAACGGCATTCTTCCTCTTGATGCAAATAAGAAGATTGTTTACATCGGTGAGTATGCAGAAGCACCCAGATATCAGGGCGGCGGCTCAAGCCATATAAACTCATCCAAGGTTACAAGTGCTCTTGAATCAGCAAAGGCAAAGGGCAGAAATGTAGAGTATGTAAAGGGTTTCCAGGCACAGGCAGATGAGCCTCTTGATAAGGCCGAGTTGGATAAAGCTCTTGCAGCAGCAAAGAATGCTGACGTAGTAGTTATTTTTGCAGGCCTTCCGGACATCATCGAGTCTGAAGGCTATGACAGAGAAGATATGAACATGCCTGCAGCTCAGAATGAGCTCATTGAGGCAGTTGCAGAGGTTAATGAGAACGTGGTTGTTGTTCTTCATAACGGAAGCCCCGTTGAGACACCCTGGGCTGATGATGTAGCAGCAATCCTTGAGATGTATCTTGGCGGACAGGGCGTAGGTGAAGCTACAGATAAGCTCCTCTATGGCGAGAAGAACCCCAGCGGACATCTTGCTGAGACCTTCCCCATGAGAGTTCAGGATAACCCTTCATACCTTAATTTCAATACAGATCCTGAGAAGTGCTACTACAGCGAAGGCGTTTATGTTGGATACCGCTATTATGACAAGAAGATGATGCCTGTACGCTGGGCATTTGGACATGGCCTGTCCTATACAACCTTCGAGCTTTCAAATCTCAGGGTTTCATCCGACAAGATGAGCGATGATACCAAGATCAAGGTTTGCGTAGACGTTAAGAATACAGGCTCTGTTGCAGGAAAAGAAGTAGTTCAGCTTTATGTGGGCGACTTGAACGGCACTCCCGACAGACCCGTTAAGGAGCTTAAGGGCTTTGCAAAGGTTGAGGTAGCTCCCGGAGAGACCAAGACCGTAGAGATGGAGATCTGCTCAAGAGCACTTTCATATTTTGATGAAGGCCTTGGCGATTGGTTTGCACCCACAGGAAAATATGAACTTCTTGTTGGTAATGCAAGTGACAACATCACTCTTCGCACAGAGATTAGCTTCGAGACAAAGAAGATTAAGCCTATGAGAGTTGATGGATCTCTTACAGTTGGCGAGCTTATGGCTAATGCCGCAACTGCACCTATCATCGGTGAGATAATGAAAAAAGCCATGGAGAATTCACCTTTCGAAGGAGCAGAGGAAAATGATGCTATCGGCGATAAGATGATGCAGGAGATGATCAAGTTCATGCCTGTTAAATCTCTTAAGTCCTTTGGAATGATGAATGATGAGCAGGCAGAGCAGCTCCTTGGCGCTGTAAAGGCTGCGCTTGGCAAATAATTAAATATGCTTCTCACTAAGGTCCTCGGGGTGGTGTAACAAGTGCCGCTCTGGGGGCTTTTTTAAAATACAGGAAATTTGAATTTCCTGTATTTTAAAAAAGCAATTATGCGCAGCTCGCAATAAGGAAATTTATTGCTTCGCAATATTGCTCGCGCGCAAGGATTTCGCAAGCGAAATCCTATTTTATGTTAAAATAGATTTGATTACTATAAATAACAGAGGACATAATGAAACGTACACTTTATCTTAAATTTCTAATTGCATATCTGCTTTTTGGAATTTTCGGATTCATAATGGTTGCAACCTTCGTATCCAACATGACCTTTGAGCACTGTAAGAGAGAAAAAGCGGAATCCCTCTATGCGGAAGCAACGCAGATTGCCAACACCTATGCGGCCGATCTGTACAATGCCGAAACTTCCCTTGATACCGTTCATCGTCAGCTCAGTGCTTTGTCGGCATACATGGCAGGTGCGAAGATATGGATAGTAAACCCTTCCGGACGTCTCGTTCTTGATTCGTCCAAGATCATCAGCCAGAACGAAGAAATCATTGTTGACGGCTTTGATCCCACAGTAACAGCCGGAAGCTATTACACAATCGGAACCTTCTGGGGCTGTTTTACAGAAGACAACATGAGCGTATTTGCGCCTATTACAGCTAATTATAAGGTGCAGGCCTACGTGGTAATTCATCTTCCCATCAGTCAGATCAGGAAAAATGCGGACGGATACCTCAACATCTCCTATCTGATGCTGGTTGTCATGTTCCTTTTGTCACTGATAATACTTATCTTTTTTACAGAGCTTGTATACATACCCCTTAGAAGGATCACCCAGGCTACAGAGCAGTACGCATCCGGAAATATGGACTACGAGTTCTCCGTTGAATCAGAGGATGAGATGGGATATCTTGCTGCATCGCTTTCATATATGGCAGGCGAGATTGCTAGGCAGGAGGACGATCAGAAGAAATTCGTGGCAAATGTATCTCATGATTTCAGATCTCCCCTTACTTCAATAAGAGGTTATTTGTCCGCAATGCTGGATGGCACAATTCCGCCCGAGATGCATGAAAAATATCTTGGCATTGTTTTAAATGAGACAGAGAGACTTACCAAGCTTACAAACGGTCTCCTTACCCTGAATAATTTGAACGCCAGGGGCATGCTTCTTGAAAGAGCTGACTTTGATATAAATCAGGTAATAAGGAATACCGCGGCATCCTTTGAGATGACCTGTCTTGAGAAAAAGATTGCAATCGAGCTCGTTTTGACGGATGATAAGATGCTGGTAAACGCTGACCTTAGTAAGATTCAGCAGGTTCTTTATAACCTTCTTGATAATGCAATAAAGTTCAGTCATCACGACTCCGTTATCAAGATCGAGACCACAGAAAAAAGGCGCAAGGTTTTCGTATCCGTCAAAGACAGCGGTATCGGAATCCCCAAGGAAGATCAGAAGATGGTCTTCGAGCGTTTTTATAAATCAGATGCTTCAAGAGGAAAAGATAAGAAGGGCACAGGCCTTGGTCTTTCTATCGTAAAAGAGATTATTAAGGCCCACGGCGAAAATATAAACTGCATCTCTACCTATGGGGTTGGCACAGAGTTCATTTTTTCCATTCCAAAAGCCGCTTCCATGGATAGCGATGAGGAGGTTTAAAAGGCGTAAGTTGTGCCTTTTTGAATAATTACGAAAGTAGGAGAATTTTTAATGCATATAGTTTTGCATCAGCCGGAGATTCCACAGAACACCGGCAACATCGGAAGGACCTGCGTTGCAACAGGCAGCAGCCTTCATTTGATTGAACCCCTTGGCTTTGCTCTTCATGGAAAAGATATAAAGCGTGCGGGCATGGACTACTGGGATAAGCTTGATTACACCAGATACACCAACTACGAAGAATTTAAGGAAAAGCATAAAGGAGCAAAGGTCTGGCTTGCGACTACCAAGGCAAAGCGCTCCTATACAGAGGTTTCCTTTGGCCCTGACGATTTCATAATGTTTGGAAAAGAAAGCGCAGGAATCCCTGAGGAGATCCTTGTGGATAACGAAGAGGACTGCATCAGAATTCCCATGGGACACGATATCAGATCCCTGAATTTATCTAATTCCGTTGCGATAGTTTTATATGAAGCCCTTCGACAGAACGGTTTTCCCGGAATGGAAGAAGAGGGAGAACTCCACAGACTTAAGTGGAAGGACTGACGCTTTAAGTGAGGCTTATCGGTTCGATAGTAAGATATTCCTAAGCATATACAGGAGAAATAAATGGCAAAGAAAAATGCAGCAAAGGAGAATGCTCCCTACAAAAAGGGAGATGTTCTCACTGTAAAAATTGAAGATATAGGAAACGACGGGGAGGGTATTGGCAAAGTTGATGGCTATACCCTTTTTGTAAAGGATGCGGTTATTGGCGACCTTGTAAAGGTCTCGGTGATGAAGAGCAAAAAAAACTATGCATACGCTCACCTTGATGAAGTAATAGAAGCTTCAGATTGCAGAGTGGAGCCCCCTTGCCCTGTATCAAAGGCCTGCGGCGGATGTCAGATTCAGAACATGGCCTACGAAAAGCAGCTTGAATTCAAGCAGAACAAGGTAAGGAACAATATCGTAAGACTTGGCGGATTCGATGGCGATTTTATCGATGGCATCATGGAGCCTATCATTGGTATGGATACCACGCACTTCAGATATCGCAATAAGGCCCAGTTCCCCATCGGAACAGGGAAGGACGGACAGCCCATTGCAGGATTTTATGCTGGAAGAACCCATGCAATTATCCCTGTTGAGGATTGCCTTCTTGGAACTGAGGAGAACAAAGAGATTCTCGAAATCGTTCTTGACCATATGAAAAAGAATGGCATTCCTGCCTATGATGAGACTACAGGCAAGGGTTTGATGCGCCACGTACTTATCCGCAAAGGATTTACCAGCGGTGAGATCATGGTTTGCCTGGTTGTGAATGGTAGGGGTGGAAAAGCCGCTAAGAATAATACTTCCGCAAATAACAGTGATGCCAAAACTTCAGCGCAGTTCCTTAAAGGACAGGACGAGCTTGTAAGCAGACTTAGTAAAATAAGCGGAATGAAGAGCATCTCCGTAAACATAAATAACGAAAAGACCAATGTTATCCTCGGAAGAGAGGTTCATGTTATTTGGGGAGAGGAAGCGATTTCCGACACCCTCTGCGGTATTAACTTCAGGATATCACCCCTGTCTTTCTATCAGGTAAATCCTGTTCAGACAGATAAGCTCTACACCACAGCAGTGTCCTATGCAGGGCTCACAGGAAAAGAAACTGTTTGGGATCTTTACTGCGGCATTGGAACCATAACCCTGTCCATGGCGAAAAAGGCTGGACACGTTTACGGGGTAGAGGTAATACCTCAGGCAATAGATAACGCAAGAGATAATGCAAAGAATAATAATATCGGAAATGCCACATTCTATGTGGGCAAAGCAGAGGAAGTCCTTCCTGACTTCTACAACGGAAAGCTTGATGGAGAAAAGAGCCAGAATGGCGACTTTGGAGCATCTGACTCAGAAGATACCGCTGCAGGCAGCAGGGCCAAAGCCTTACATCCTGACGTAATCGTAGTTGATCCCCCCCGCAAGGGCTGTGACATCGCCTGCCTTGAGACCATGCTCAAAATGTCTCCGGACAGAATCGTCTATGTCAGCTGTGACTCCGCCACTCTTGCAAGAGACCTCCGCATTCTTGTAGACGGCGGCTACGAATTAAAGAAAGTCCGCCCCTGCGATATGTTCCCCAATACGGTTCATGTCGAGACAGTATGTTTATTGTCCAAACTTCATGAAGCAAAGCATCATATCAACGTAAAGGTAGATATGGACGAGCTTGATCTTACAAGTGCGGAAGCGAAAGCAACATATAAAGAGATTGAAGAATGGGTGCAGGAGCACTACGGATTCCATGTGACAAACCTGAATATAGCTCAGGTAAAGCAGAAGCATGGGATTATAGAAAGAGAGAATTACAATAAGCCAAAATCAGAAAATAGCAGACAACCGGGATGCCCGGAAGAAAAGGTAAAGGCTATAGAAGAGGCTTTGAAATTTTTTCAGATGATATAAGGCCTGATTTATGGCGCAAGTTCTTTTATAATTATTCTGCCAAGGTCTTCTTTCGTGAAAGAAATGAAGAAATATACGAAAACTACATAGGTGGAATAGGAATACACGAACTTGCACACAGGTTTTCCTTGTCGGAGAAAAGCATTCAGAGAATCCTCAGGAATCAGAGGCTGGCCTTAAGCAAAGGTGCCCCTTCTGTCTGATCATACCAAAACAAGAGTGTTCTTTAGATGTGGAGGTTGTGGGAAGAAACAGGAGTTTATCAATTCCTATAGATTTAGAGTAAATGCTAACGGTAAGAGTGTTGATGTATGGCTGATATATCGATGTAAGAAATGTAAACATTCCAAGAACCTCACAATTTATGAAAGGACTCGTCCAGGAAAGATACCTGAAGAATTGTTTGAGAGCTTTATGAATAACGATATGGAAACTGCCATGAAGTATGGTAGCGATATAGACTTTTTAAAAAGAAACAATGCTGAATTAAAATGAATCTCGGCTGGGTCTTGTGCCCAGCCGTTTCTATAGGGAGAATAAAATGGAAAAATATTATTATCACGTAATATCCGACATTCCCAAGACGGTCGGTGAACATATCATTCTGGATGACAAGCATCCAAACGGTGTCCACAAGCGTGTATATGAGGAACTCGAAACAGTAAATGATATATATAACAATCTTGAAAAATATAAGGATACAGAACTGACGCACAAGGTGGATGTAGCGCTTCGTGAGCTTGCGTTGGAAAAAGTTAGAAAAGAAAAGTATTCGGAGTACCCTTCGAGAATGGCTTCGCTATATGTGTCTAAGTCATACGAGGAAGCTGAGAGGTGGGGAGTCCCCAAGGATGCTTATCTTGAATGTATGACAGCGTATCTTAATAAAGAGACCGAAAATGGTTGGTACCTATGCATGTTAGGAGATCAAATTGTCGGGGGTTAGGTGTAATCGATAATGATTTTCATGACAGGAAGGACTTAAGCCCCAATGTTTGCGCTGTATATACTGAAGAGGCTCATCGTGGACAGGGGATAGCAGGAAATCTTCTTAATCTTGTTGTGGAGAACATGAATAAAAAAGGAATTTCACCGCTCTATCTTGTTACAGATCATACTGGTTTTTATGAGCGTTATGGATGGGAGTTTTACTGTATGGCTCAAGGGGATGATGAACCGGAGCAGACGAGATTGTACATTCATCGATGATACATTTGAAATAAACAACTAGGAAAAGACGCACTCTATACTTACTAATGGCAGGTATGAGTGCGCCTTTCCGTGTCTGAAAGAAAATTTATAAAATCCGGGTGCTTAATCATTTCACAAATTAAGCGAACATTAATCAACCTGTTGGAAATTCCGACAGGTTCGGATGGAAGGCAGTAGATTCTGCGAGGTGAATTCTGCCTATATTTCAGGGCTTGTTGGCATGCCTGATAAATTATTTGTCGGTTTTGGAGGTAAGTTGTGATTCACATATTCTTGTGCTATAGGTTATTAATCGTTTCAGGGTATCAGAATCAAAGCTATAGGCATTTTGCACCAATTCAAACAGATAAGGCGCATCTTTTTTACTAATTACAAGATAATCAGGGGACATATCATCTGTTTTACCTACAAGATAATCGACAGAAGTGCATAAGCATCTTGCAATTACTTCTACTGTTTGATATGAAGGTACTCTTTCTCCATATTCATATCTGCAATATCCTATTTTAGATAAGTTTAGTCTTCGGGATGCTTCGGCCATGGTAATCCCGAGTTTTTCACGAGCCATTTTCAAACGTTCCGGAATTAATTGGTTTTCCATTTTTGTACCTCAATAATTTATTGACAGTAACCATTGGATAACTTATAATAACCATTATCCAATGGTTACTATAACGCATTGGGTAAAATTTTTCAATGGATAGGCGTATGGATTTTAAGTATAGGATTATCAAAGATGAAACAGTTTACCTGAGAATGGCAGATTGTATTAATGCCTTAGGATATAGTTCAGAACAGGTCTTTATTAAAGAGAACCCTGATGCATATGAGGTATCTGATGAATATGGACTGCTTATCGAGGAAAGCAAGTACAATAATCTTCTTAATTGCAGGCATAATAGATCGGAAGTTAATATGCAGATAACATATGTCGAAACGTTAGAGTGTCGGATAAACAATTATTGCAAACTTTACCCAATAAAGTATATGCTGGCAAAGGAATTACTTGAACACCAGGCATATCAATCGGGATATAGCAATATTGATGATTTCATAAACAAAAATGATATCCCTGATGAGATTAAAAGAATCAGCAAATCTTTTGAGAGCAGGAGTTCATCCTTAAAATCTTATAATAAAAAACTTCAGGAATTAAAAGATCCGGCATTCATCAATATGAATAGCATTGCTGAAAACGGACTAGAATTGCAATTTTTGACCGTATGTGAGAGAGGTTCTGTCGGTTTATTAGCGTTTATTATAGGTGAGAACTGTATTAAAGAGATTCTATTTGATGACGAATATATCTATACAGATTTCGGAGTGTTATCGGGTGAAGTATATTGGAAAGAATATTGTGACGATACAGATTTCGATAATGTTAAGATTAGTGATGTGAAACTTGGCAGAGACTTTAGGAAGTTCAATATATTAGAGAATTTAATATGGACGCTCAATAAGGTTGATTTTGATGATGAAGGGGATTGGTTGTATTGTGATAAGCCAGGTGTGTCTTTAGGAATTAACAAGGATATAGCAATGAATCTATTATCAAATGGTAATATTGCAAAAATTGTGTTGATACCGGGGATAGTAGACTGGAGACGAAACGTAATCTTGACTAAAGCTGAAATTGGGGCTTGACATGGGGAAGAAAGATAAGTTGATTGCGGTAGCTCGATTTAATACTGAGCTTAATCGGTATTTGGATACTGATTATGATGCTTTTATTATTTTTCGCTCTAAGGGACTTTTTGCTCATCTGATTAAGAGACAACATTTTCAAGCTGCGAAATATTATGATTATTTGCCGGATATTATTACAAACCCGGATTATATAGGCTTAAATGGAAGTGTACTCGAGATGGTGAAATGCTATAAGGACAACATTTTTATCACTATAAAACTTGATGTAAAGAAAAATAGGTATTATGTAGCCACAATGTTTGACATAAAGGAGGCAAAGCTTGATTCTTACATAAGGTCAGGAAGGCTCGTTAAAACCACTTGACTACGCGAAATATCTGATGTTATACTCCGGATATAAGAACATTTGACGAGCAGGAAAGGCACCCTGCGCTCCCTAAGTGGAATCTGATATGATGGATACGCCGCCCATCCAAATGTTTTTATGTTTTCACAGCGGATAATGTCAAGATTCTGATTGATGCTGCTGCGTAAGAAAGAATTCTTTGGGAACGAGTTTTTACCGCGGATCATGTTACAGTGTGCGGGTTGCTCGTTCTTTTTCTTTGTTACTTTGGTTTGTACATTAGAACACATGTCGAGACGGTTGTTCTTTTAAGTAGGGAAAAGGTCGATGGCTATGTTGATATAGCAATCACTTCATTTTATGTATAACATGTAGACCTCATTACGCTTTTCTCATCAGTACAAAATAAGTCACAGCCAGCATTATAAAGGCGCCAATCCATGCTGAGACTTCGGATACGGCTATTCCTCTAAAGGACATTCTGCCCAGGGTAAAACCGAATCCGAGGCGCAGTGCGACTTCGAGAAAGCCGGAAAACATGGGAACAACAGTATTTCCAAGTCCCTGCACGGCGTAGCGAAATACAAAAAGCCAGCCAAGAGCGAAAAGGCTTATTCCGAGAATGGGCATGAATTCGCTGCAATATCCGATAGTGACAGGGTCGCTTAGCATAAGCCTTGAGATCAATCCGGGGATTATGATCTGAATAAGGGCTAAAGGAATGTTCACGATGATGGATAGAAAAAGACCCTGCCATACACCCTTTCGTATTCTGTCATATTTTCCGGCACCTTTGTTTTGACCGACAAAAGTAAGAATGGCAAGACCCACGGAGATTCCGAACTGTTCAAACAGTCCCGCGAACTTCATACAGACAGAATAAGCTGCTACGTAGGCACTTCCCATGATGTTTACGAAATACTGTAGGATCATTCCACCTGCAGCAGTTACAGAATTCATAAATGCGACAGGAAGGCCTATTTTCAAAAGCTCAACACACAGGCCAGACTGCGGCAAAACAAAGAATCCCTTACCTGCTTTATCCTCGTCTGTCAGAACAGGAACCTTACTAAGGCCAATACGGCAGTATATATATGAGACAGCTTGAGCTATGACAGTGGCTATGGCAGCGCCTACAACTCCGAAATGAAAACCTATCACAAGCAAAATATCCAGAAGGATATTCGTTATGGATGAGATTATCATTGCTGTAAGAGGAGTCTTGCTGTCCCCAAGAGACTGAAGTATGGTAATCGCAAGATTGTTCAGCACAGTTACAATTATTCCCATCAGAATAACTGAAAAATAGCTATAGGCATCATCAAAAATATCTGAAGGTGTCTTTAGAAAAATGAGCATACTCTTTAGTGCCATCAGGCACAGTATTGTAAATACAATGCTCATGGCAGAGCTGATAAACTGCGCAGCCAGTATATATTCGCGAAGAAGCTTATGGTCACCTTTGCCAAATGACTGAGAAAAGCTGATTCCAAACCCTCTTGTAAGGCCGACAACAAATCCCAATATGAGAAAATTCAAGGTTCCAGAAGCGCCTACAGCTGCAAGGGCATTGTCTCCGATACCTTTTCCTACAATTATGCTATCCACCAGGCTGTAGACCTGCTGGAAAAGATTTCCAAAAAGAAGTGGCAGGAAAAACAGTACTATCTGACTCATACTGTTTCCTGAAGTCATATTATTAGTTTTCAAAGTTTTATTCCTTTTGCTTTTAGTTTCTTTTGACAAGCTTATATTCTATATTGATGTTAAAAAGTATTCAACCGCGTTTTTGCTATTGCGAATTATTATTTTTTGTTCCATATTAAATTTAGCAAAACTTAAACAGGCAAAACTTGAAGGGAGAAGGATTATGGCTATTGATTTAACGAAAATGCCAAAGTGGATTTTCATTCCACGGAAGTCCGGAGCTACTTTCAGAAATACTTGATAAGCACCCCGAAGTAGAATTCGCTTTGTTGGGTCTTTACCGGGGGTTATGACAATTTTGTCCGGAATGTCAAATGAAGCTCAGATGGAAGATAACCTTGAAACCTTCAAAAATTTTGAGCTCATGGCTGATGAAAGAAGCAGCGGAAATATTAGATAAATAAGTGATGATAAAATGAGTGAAACTTTAGCGGCCATAAGAAATGGCCAGAAATTAACAACCAGGCAGGAGGCTGCGCTGATATTAAAACTCAGTCTTCCTGCCATTCTTGCGCAGATATCTTCTATAATCATGCAGTACATTGATGCTTCCATGGTAGGACACCTTGGAGCCAATGCATCTGCAGCTATAGGACTGGTTTCCAGCACCACCTGGCTTGTGGGAGGAATAATCACAGCAGCGGCCATGGGCTTTTCTGTATGCGTTGCCCACAGGATAGGTGCTAAGGATGAAGCCGGTGCCAGAGTAATAGTAAAATGGGGGCTTGTGTGCTCCCTTATTTTCAGTATCGTAATTATGGCTGTAGGCGTCCTGGTAAGTAGCTATCTTCCCACATGGATGGGCGGCGACATCGCCATAAGAAAGGATGCATCAAGCTATTTTCTGATATATGCTCTCTCAATTCCTGCAAGAGAGCTTCTTTTCGCATCTCAGGGTATGATACAGTCCAGCGGAAATATTCGCGTTCCCAGCATTTTGAATGTGGTAATGTGCGCGTTGGACGTTGTTTTTAATGCGATTTTCATTCCCAGGCTTGGAGTTACCGGAGCAGCCCTTGGTACGGCGCTATCCTTTGTGATAATTGCGGCGGTAATGCTCTATATACTTCTTGTAAAGTCACCTGCGCTCCACCTTACCGGCAGAAAAGAAAAAGATACGGCAGGTTTTATGGGATTTGCAGAAAGAGAGCTCCCGGCTTCTCTTAAGATTGCCATACCTGTTGCCATAGACAACATCATAATGGGCTTTGCATACGTTGCATTTACAAGAATAGTATCACCCTTTGGAACCGTGTCCGTTGCTGCCAATTCATTCTCTATTACAGCAGAAGGTCTTTGCTATATGCCGGGATTTGGTATCGGCGTAGCTGCCACAACAATCGTTGGTCAGTGCATCGGTGCCAGAAGAAAAGAACTGGCTAAAAGACTTGGCTGGATGGCAGTTGTTCTTGGAATGCTTATAATGGGAGCAAGCGCAGTTCTCATGTGGTTGTTCGCACCTTTCATGATAGGAATCCTTACACCTGATGCAGAGATTAGAAGAATGGGCACGCAGGTCCTTAGAATAGAAGCCTTTGCTGAGCCTCTTTACGGCGCATCGATTGTTGCTGCCGGAGTGTTCAGAGGCGCGGGAGAGACTCTTCTTTCAAGTGTTCTTAATCTTGTAAGCGTGTGGGCTGTCAGAATTCCTCTTGCATATTTTCTTGGTGCAAGATATGGATTAAAGGGCGCCTGGATTGCCATGTGCACTGAGCTTTGCGTAAGAGGAACACTGTTCCTTATTCGTCTTGCCCTTTGGAATACAAAGAAAACTGATGTCGCCACACACTAATTTGTGCGGCATCAGTTCAAACAGTAAACAAACCTCTCAAAATCTGCTAAAATTCTGAGTATGAGTACACATACATCTTCCGAAAAATCGAATAAGAAAATGCATGGGCACAATTTTCTGCTGTTTACGACTGTGCTTTTTACCATAGCTACGCTGGTGGTAGGAGCACTTGTTTTTCGTTTTTATATGGAGGACTTCAGAAAATCCGGCGAAGTAACCGAGTATGACAAATACTATGTCATGATCACCGATAACTACAAGGCGGATTTTTGGCAGTCAGTATATAAAGGTGCCTTTGAAGCAGCAAAGGAGCAAGACACTTATATAGATCTTCTTGGTGAGAATCTTGATCGTCAGTACAGCTGCGAGGAGCTTATGAAAATTGCCATCGCATCTAAAGTTGACGGGATCATCGTTTATGCCAATGAATCGGATGAGATGACTAACCTAATAAACGAAGCCACACAGGAGGGGATTCCGGTTGTAACCCTGTACGGAGATAATACCCACTCAGGAAGAATAAGCTTTGTGGGTGTCGGAAGTTATAACATCGGACGTGAGTACGGCAGACAGGTTTTCAACATCATCAAGGAAAAACGCCGCGAGGACTTCAAAGACTCTGAGAAAATGAAACAGAGAAAGAGCATGGAGGTAACCGTGCTCGTTAATACCGACGCTCAGGACAGCGGTCAGAACATCATCATTTCTGCGCTACAGGAAACTCTTAGCCAGGAAAATGCCACGAATTCCGAGTTCAACATCTCGGTTGTGCCTGTTGATAATAAAAATGCCTTCTCGGTTGAGGAATCCATCAGAGATATTTTCCTTAATGAAAAAATCCCTGACGTGATCATCTGCCTTAACGAGCTGAACACTGTCTGTGCTTATCAGGCGGTAGTTGATTTTAATAAAGTTGGAGATGTCAGCATCCTTGGATATTATGACTCTGAATCAATCGTAAGTGCCATAGATAAGGGCATAGTTTATGCCACTATTTCAATTGATACGGCGCAAATGGGCCAGTACTGCGTGGAAGCCCTTAGTGACTACCATGAATTTGGTACCACCAGCCAGTATTTTACAGCGGATGTAACACTTATTAATGGCAGCAATGTGGCTGATTTCCTGAAAAAGGAGGAGATAGATGAATAGATTCTTTAACCTCCCTCTTCAGAAAAAAATCGTAGGCATCTACATGGGTGCCAATATTCTAATTTTCATAGTTAATATTTTCCTGATTTTCGGGATCAATATCATGGCTCAGGAAATGGAGATGGTTTATCACGACAACAGACAGCTTAATGCCCTCTCTGAGGCTATAGCGGACGTTCAGGATTCCATGACCGGTTACCTTAGCTCCAAGACCACTGATTCCCTGGAAAACTACTATAACAGTGCGCAGAAATTCCAGAATCTGTCGGAAGCCATAGGCGTTCAGGTTACGGATGAGTCCTTTAGCCGCATGAGACGTAATATCAAGTACATGTCAGAGAATTACTTAAGCGAAGTATCTCTCACTATTGAAGCCAAGCGCGGACGAAATGTAGAAAAATACAGAAACCACTACGAGAAGTCAACTGAGCTTTATGACTACATAAATGCCTATATCTCAAGTCTTAATATTGAGCAGTTTGTCAGTAACTCAGAGCACTACACCGAGCTAGCCAGCGCATTTAGAACCTTCGAGCTGGTCAGCGTGGCTGTTCTTACTCTCGTTATGATAGGAAACATCATAAGCATCATAATCATCGTAGGCATGCTCATAAGGCCGCTTAAGGACCTCGCAGATTCTGCGGATGAAGTCGCAACAGGTAACTTTGATACAGACCTTCCCGAGCCCCTCTACCATGACGAGATCGGTATAGTTATCGGTGCCTTCAACAAGATGGTGGTCAGCATCAAGGAGTACATTGTACGACTCAGGGAAAGTATGGAAAAAGAGCGTGACCTCCAGGAAAAAGAGCTTATGATGGAGACACACCTTAAAGATGCTCAGCTAAAATATCTGCAGGCACAGATCAATCCACACTTCCTTTTTAACACATTAAATGCAGGAGCTCAGCTTGCCATGATGGAGGGTGCGGACAAGACCTATGAGTATGTCCAGACTGTGGCTGACTTTTTCAGATACAATGTTAAAAATCAGGAGACGGAGGTTACCATAAAAGAGGAAGTAACCCTCGTTGATAACTACATCCAGATCCTTAACGTCCGTTTTTCAGGGGACATCAAATATGAAAAACAGGTGGATAAGCGCCTTCTTAAGACTGCGATGCCCTCTATGACACTGCAGCCTATTGTTGAAAATGCAGTAAATCACGGCATCAGAGAGATGGGTGATAAAGGTGTTATTAAGCTCAAGGTCTACAGAGAGGACAGCAATGTCTGCATCAGTATCGGCGATAACGGAAAAGGCATAAGCCAGGAGGATATCGACAAGATCCTTGGCGGAAGCTTTGCCCACAAAGAAGAGCAATATGAGCACAACGGAATCGGAATGGACAACGTTATCTCGCGGCTCAGACTGTTTTCGGAAAGACCGGATGTTGTGGACATAAAGAGCGAAGGCCCGGGAAAAGGGTGCGAAGTCATTATCAGACTGCCGCTTCCTGCTGATGAGTGATCTTGATCAATACATCTGCCGGAGTATTGGGATATTCAAAACAGAATTATCTTTTAAGAAAAGAGGAGTAAGCCATGTATCGAATCATGCTTGCGGATGATGAAGGAATCGTAATTGATTCTCTGAAATTCATAATAGAGAAGGAATTTGGTGATACCTGCCAGGTGGAGTTTGCCAAAACAGGAAGAAGCGTAATAGAACTGGCAGAGCGCTTCAGGCCTGACATCGCCATCATGGATATCCACATGCCCGGCATAAATGGTATCGATGCCATGAAAGAGATAAAGCAGTTTTCAGCGAATACTGTTTTCATAGTAATGTCCGCCTATGACAAATTTGACTATGCAAAAGAAGCCATAAAGCTCGGGGTTCTCGAATATATCAATAAGCCTATGGATCGCATGAAGATCATAACAGTTATCAAAAAGGCTATGGCTCAGATTGATTCTGAGAGAGAAAAGCGAAGCAACGAACTTCTTATAAAGGAAAAGCTTGAGACAGTAGAACCCATCATCGAAAACGGACTTATCTACGATATTCTTTTGAAGGAACAGTTTGAAGAGGATGTCGACAGCTACAGGACGATTCTTGGCATCAAGGAAAACTACGGGTACATGCTGGCGATCGTAAGTGGTGACTCTCAGGAGGGAAACCACATGACCAATGCCGTTGGAAGCTCAGTAAAAATCTCCGGCAAATATCAGGAAATCCGAGAAGGGGTAAAGGAATTTTTTGACTGCAAGATCGGTAACGTAATGGCCAACAAGATAGCTGTCCTTATCCCTTATGAAAAAAATAAAATGGAACTGGATGAGAGAAGTTCTCTTATCGAGAGAACCAGGGACCTTGTAAGGTTCCTCAGGAAAAAGACAGATGTAAACTTCCGTATCGGAATAGGCGGTGTAAAGCCCTTAAAGGAGCTGGGAGATTCCTACAGGGATGCTCTCAATGCTCTTATTGCCACAACAGGAGGCGTAGCTCATGCGGACGATCTGCCTCTTAGCCCGGCATACGAGGAGGACTATCCAAGCGATCTGGAAAAGCCCTTGTTTGAGGCAGTTGGCAAGGGAGATGTGAATGGTGCTCTCACCATAGCCAATAAATACTCAGACTGGATGGTCAAGATGGCGGAAGAAGGCGACATCATGGCCATGAGACTTAAGGTGCTGGAGTTTTCACTTTACGCAGAGCACATCATGTACAAAAGCGGAGGTCAGACCTACAGATATTCATCCAGAAACAGCTACCTTCCTGAGATAATGGACCTTGATACACCTGAAGCTCTAAGGGAGTGGTTTTTAGCAAAGATTACATCTGCCTGCCACGACATTGCCAACAGACGCGAGGAGAAATCCACGGATATCATCAAGACAGCCAAGCGCTACATTGAAGAGAAGTACGCAAGTGACATATCCCTTGATGACGTATCCAAGGTGGTCAACATCTCTCCCTACTATTTTAGTAAGATATTTAAGGAAGACAGCGGAGTGAGCTTTATCGAGTATCTCACCAACATCCGCATGGATAAGGCAAAAGAGCTCCTTACAAACTCAGACTATTCAATGAAGGAAATCTGCTCAATGTGCGGTTACACTGACCCCAACTACTTCAGCAGAAGCTTTAAGAAAAATGTGGGAGTCACACCTACAGAGTACAAAGAGAATCCAATAGCATAGAATCCTGTTTTTCTCAGAAAGACGGAAAACTATAAATTTGCGGATTCCTATCTTATATTAAAAAAATCCGGGACGGACTTAAACGATGAAGCATTTTTACAAAAAAATACTAAAGAGGCTTGCCTCATGCCTTGTTATTGCGGCCCTTGTGGCATGCAGCTTATCTGGCTGTAATCAGGAGAGCAGTAGCAGCAAAAAGGAGAGCGAGACAGAAGAGAAAAAAATCCAGATCGGAATGTGCTTTGATTCCTTTGTAATCGAGAGATGGCAAAGGGACAGAGACGTCTTTGTGTCAATGGCAAAGGAGCTTGGAGCAGAGGTAAATATCCAGATTGCCGGCGGTGATGTGGATGAGCAAAAAAAGCAGATTGATTACTTCATTAAAAAGGGAATGGACGTAATCGTAATAGTTGCCATAGATTCTATTCATATGAAGGATGCGGTAAAAAAAGCACAGGACGCAGGTATCAAGGTCATAGCCTATGACAGAATGATCGCTGATGCAGGAACTGATCTGTATATATCCTTTGATAACGAAATGGTCGGCGAGCTCATGGGACAGGCTCTTGTGGATGCAGGTCTTACAGACAAAAAGGTGGTAATGATCTGCGGATCTCCCAATGATACCAATGTTCCCATGGTGGAAACAGGCTTTGAAGCAGTCATGGAGGAAGCAGGTAACGAAATCATAGATAAAACCTATGCAGATGGCTGGAAGGCAGAGCTTGCCGGTGATTATGTCTACAATAATATAAGTACCATAATCAGATGTGATGCCATAATGTGCGGCAATGATGATCTTGCAAGCCACACCCTCAGGGCACTTTCAGAGAAAAGACTTGCAGGCAGAAAGCTTGTAGTCGGACAGGATGCAGACCTTGAGGCCTGCCAGAGAATCGTTGAAGGAACCCAGCTTATGACAGTTTATAAGCCTATTGAGAAGCTGGCACAGACAGCGGCTATATGCGCAGTAAAGCTTGCAAATGGCGAAGAGCTTGATGCAGAAAGCCTTGAGTCTGAGGGATGCGAAATCTCAACAATTAACGATGGAAGTAACACTATACCGTACCTGAAAATACAGCCGGTAAGCGTAACTGCTGACAATATGAATGATGTAATAATTAAGAGCGGATTCCATCTAAAAGAGGATGTTTACTTAAACGTTCCCGGAAAGATGCCTGAAAACTAAATAAATCCAGTGTTTGTGGGCGTTTTGCCACTTTTATAGAATACGCAAAACCGTAAACTATAGCACATTTTTATAATAAATCGATTGTTTATAGCAAAAAAATGCTAGCACAATCGATTTTTTATTTCACTCCATGATAAAAATTTGAAGAATGTCGTAAATTATTCCTAATGCTTTTATGATAGATTGTTTACTGTAAGGAACGGAAAACAAATTCCGTAAAATTTTTCATAATTTCTCATAGGGAGGGAAACAAAATGAAGAGAAAACTTTTAGGTACTTTTCTTTCAGTTGCTATGGCAGCTTCAATGCTCGTAGGATGCGGCGGCGGAAGCTCAGCTCCGGCAACAACTGACACAGGTGCAGCTGAGGAGACAGCTACAGAAGCTCCTGCTGCAGAAGAGACAACTGAGGAAGCTGCTACAGAGGAGACAGCTACTGAAGAGACAGCTACAGAGGACACAGCAGCAGGCGGCGGCAAGGTTGGTGTAGCAATGCCCACTAAGGATCTTCAGAGATGGAACCAGGATGGTGCAAACATGGAGCAGATGCTCAAGGATGCAGGTTATGAAGTAGATCTTCAGTATGCATCAAATGATATCGCTACTCAGGTTTCTCAGATTGAGAACATGATCAGCTCAGGCGCACAGGTTCTTGTAATCGCTTCTATCGATGGTGATTCACTTGGAACAGTTCTTGAGCAGGCTAAGGAAGCAGGCGTTTCTGTTATCGCTTATGACCGTCTTATCATGAACTCTGACGCTGTTAGCTACTATGCTACATTCGATAACTACATGGTTGGAACAAAGCAGGGTGAGTACATCAGAGATCAGCTTGATCTTGACAACACAGATGGCCCTTACAACCTTGAGATCTTCACAGGTGACCCCGGTGACAACAATGCAAGATTCTTCTACGGCGGTGCAATGGACGTTCTTAAGCCTTACATCGACGAGGGCAAGCTTGTAGTTAAGTCCGGACAGGTTGAGTTCGACGACGTTGCAACAGCTAACTGGGCAACAGAGACAGCACAGTCAAGAATGGATGCTATCATTTCTGCAAACTATGCTGACGGAACAAAGCTTGATGCAGTTCTTTGCTCAAACGACTCTACAGCACTCGGTGCTACAAACTCACTTGAAGCTAACTACACAGGTGATTGGCCAATCATCACAGGTCAGGACTGTGACGTAGCTAACGTTAAGAACATGATCGCAGGCAAGCAGTCAATGTCTATCTTCAAGGATACTCGTGATCTTGCAGCTAAGACAGTTGAGATGGTTGACGCTATCATGAAGGGCTCAGATGCTCCTGTAAATGATACAGAGACATATGACAACGGCACAGGTGTTATTCCTTCATACCTTTGCGAGCCCGTATTCGCTGATGTAAATAACTACAAAGAGCTCCTTATCGACTCCGGTTATTACACAGAGGATCAGCTTCAGTAAGCTAATCTAAAACAAAATACTTATAGGGCGGGCCTGCTTTAGACCCGCCCATTGTATGCAAAACTTTTAAACCAGTAAAAAATAATTAACCTATTGTGAATAAAGGAGGGGTAATCTTGGCGAAGATATTATTGGAAATGAAAAATATCACCAAAACCTTCCCCGGTGTTAAAGCTCTGGATAACGTAAATCTTCAGGTGGAAGAGGGCGAGATTCATGCGCTTGTTGGTGAGAATGGCGCTGGTAAGTCCACACTGATGAACGTACTTAGCGGTATTTATCCGTACGGAACCTATGAAGGGGATATCAAATACGATTCTGAGGTTTGTAAGTTCAACGATATTAAGGACAGTGAAGCTAAGGGTATTGTTATCATACACCAGGAGCTGGCACTTATTCCTTACATGACAATCGCTGAAAATATGTTCCTTGGAAACGAACGGGGAACCAAATTTAAGATCAACTGGAACGAGACCAGTTCACTTGCTCGTAAATATCTGGATATTGTCGGACTTAAAGACAGTACACAGACACTGATTAAGGATATTGGTGTTGGTAAACAGCAGCTTGTTGAGATAGCAAAGGCACTTTCAAAGGATGCCAGACTGCTTATCCTTGACGAGCCTACTTCTTCGCTTAACGAGACAGATTCAAAAGCACTTCTTGATCTGCTTCTCAAGCTGAAAGCGGAGCGTAATCTTACTTCAATCATCATTTCTCATAAGCTCAATGAGATTTCTTATGTAGCTGATAAGATCACAGTCATCCGAGATGGTTCTACAATCGAGACCCTTACAAAGGGTGTAGATGACCTGTCAGAAGACAGAATCATCAAGGGCATGGTTGGACGTGAACTCTCAGATCGTTTCCCGAAGAGAGAGCATCATGTTGGCGAAGAGATCATGATGGAAGTAAAGAACTGGAATGTTTACCATCCTTTATATAATGAGAGAAAAATCGTTAATAACGTAAGCATCAAGGTAAAGAAAGGTGAAGTTCTGGGTATTTCCGGACTCATGGGCGCAGGAAGAACTGAGCTTGCAATGAGCGTATTCGGAAAGAGCTATGGCGAGAACATCTCAGGACAGGTATTCATCAAGGGACAGGAAGTTCATCTGAACACTGTTCAGGATGCGATCAAGCACAAGCTTGCTTACGTTACTGAGGACAGAAAGGGTAACGGACTTATCCTTTCCAATCCTATCAAGATAAATACAACACTTGCTAATCTTGATGCAGTCAGCAGCCACAAGATCATCGATAAAGATAAAGAGTATAAGGTTGCTGTTGATTACAAAGAAAAGCTTAAGACCAAGGCACCCACAGTTGAACAGAACGTTGGCAACCTCTCAGGTGGTAACCAGCAGAAGGTTCTTCTTGCAAAGTGGATGTTTGCGGATCCCGATATTCTCATACTTGATGAGCCTACAAGAGGTATCGATGTCGGCGCTAAATATGAGATCTACTGCATTATCAATCAGCTCGTAGCTGAAGGTAAATCAGTTATTATGATATCTTCAGAGCTTCCGGAAATTCTGGGAATGTGTGACAGAGTTTATGTCATGAACGAGGGTAGGATAGTTGGAGAGCTCGATGGCAAAGAAGCAACACAGGAAAAGATAATGACTAAGATATTACAGTCATCCGGAAATAAGGAGGTAAACAATGGATAAGAACCAAGTACTTGGCTTTTTAAAGAAAAATACTATGATAATTGTTCTTCTCATAGTAGTAGCATTCTTCTCATGGAGAACAGGCGGAGCAATTCTTCTGCCTATGAACGTAAGTAACCTGATTTCACAGAACGCATACGTATTCGTACTTGCAACAGGTATGCTTTTGTGTATCTTAACCGGTGGTAACATCGATCTTTCAGTTGGATCAGTTGTATGCTTTGTAGGCGCTGTAGGTGCAACACTTATGGTTAACCTCAACGTTCCGATCCCGCTTGCAATCATTTGCATGATCCTCATCGGTACAGCAATCGGTGCTTTCCAGGGATTCTGGATCGCATTTGTAAGAATTCCTCCTTTCATCGTAACACTGGCTGGAATGCTTGCATTCAGAGGTATCTCAAACGTAGTTCTTAACGGACTTACAGTTTCTATCAAGGATAAGACATCATTTGTAAACCTGTTCGGTGGCGGTGCTGACTGCTATGTACATGACATCTTCGGAAACGGTGCACTTAACCTTACATGTCTCTTTGGTGGTATCCTTGCAACAGCAATTTACGTAATCCTCAGAGTATCAGGACGTGTTAAGAGAACAAAGAACAACTACGAAGTAGAGAACTTCGCTGGATTCCTTGCAAAGACAATCGCTATCTCAGCTGTAATCATTCTCTTTGCTTACAAGCTTGCACAGCACAAGGGTATTCCTACAGTTCTTATCTGGGTTATGATCGTAGTTCTTGTTTATGGCTACATTACAAACAACACAACAGTTGGACGTTACTTCTACGCAGTAGGTGGTAACGAGAAGGCTACAAAGCTTTCCGGTATCAACACAAACAAGGTTTACTTCCTTGCTTACACCAACATGGGCTTCCTTGCAGCACTTGCAGGTATGATCACAATCGCACGTCTTACATCAGCTCAGCCTACATACGGCCAGAACTATGAGATGGACGCTATCGGTTCCTGCTTCATCGGTGGAGCATCTGCTTACGGCGGAATCGGTACAGTTCCCGGAGTTATCGTTGGTGCGGTTCTCATGGGTGTTATCAACCTTGGTATGTCACTTATGGGCGTTGATGCCAACATGCAGAAGGTTGTAAAGGGTGTCGTTCTTCTTGCAGCCGTTATCTTCGACGTAGTATCAAAGCGCGGCGGAAAGATGATCGCAAAGAACTAAGAAAAATAATTGTTTTAAGCATATTATCCTCGGAAGAGTTATCTCTTCCGGGGATTTTTTGTACTGTAAATATGATTAAAAAGCACGATAGACTAACGTGCGCGAAAAGATATATAATTAGGTTTGATAAATCGTTAAAGTTTTATTTAGAAACAAAACAGCTATGATAGGAGCACCAAACGTGGCGGATCGTAAAAGTAGACAATCAAATATTGAATTATTGAGAATCCTTGCAGCCTGCGGAGTTGTATGGCTTCATTACAATAACGCTACAATTGGCGGCGGATTTGGCTATGCAGCATCCGGCAGCGTAAATGAATTCATCATGATTTTCTTTGAGGCGCTTTCTATCTGTGCGGTTAATCTTTTTGTGCTTATATCAGGTTATTTTCTTGCTGATAATAATAAGAGAGATCTGCTAAAGCCCATAGAGCTTATTTTACAGCTCCTGATACTGGGTCTTGTTTTCTTTGGAATATTTATATTTGGAAATGGCGGCGGATTTGATACAGATGTATTTTTATCATTCTTCATGCCCGTAAACTGGTTCGTCTTTATTTACGGTGCGCTCTATATTTTTTCACCATACATAAATCTTGCCTGGAAAGGCCTTGATGCGACAGGGAAAAAGAGACTTATGACACTGATGCTGATCGTATTCTCGGTTTATCCTACACTTATTGAGATTGCAAAAACAGTATCCGGAAGGACTATGAACGGTCTTAGCAGTGTTGGAATAAACGGCGCCCAGTCAGGCTATACCATTGTGATCTTTGTATTTATGTATCTCATAGGATGCTCCCTTAGGGATATGGATAAAAACGGCGAATCTTTCACATCAAAGGAGATTACTACTGGAAAGCTTCTTGTCTGGTTTATCTTAGATGCGGCGATTATCATTCTTTGGACGTATTTTGATAAGCTTGTTCTTAAAAAGGACGTTTTTGAAAGTGTAGCCTGGAACTACGATAATCCACTTGTGATCATAGAAGCGGTGCTTCTTTTCCTTATATTCAAGAATCTGAAGATTGGAAGCAGCAAGGTTATCAATACGCTTTCGGCAGCGTCATTTACAGTGTATCTGGTACATGTAAGGTTCCTTCCTCTTTGCAATATTCAGGCTTTTGCTGAGGGAAGCCCTGTGCTTTTAGTTATTTCCATGCTTATATCCGCAGCAGGAATTTATGTGGCAGGCTTTGTGATTTATATGATCTACAGCTTCTGTACAAAGCCCCTTATTTCACTTTTGGATAAGACCTGGCAAAAGGGAAGAAAGTATACAGCATAACCTAAGTTTCCGCAGAAACAGTGACTCTCGGGATTATTTAGATAAATTAAATACTCAGTTTATCGTATTTTTATTTCTATAATGCAAATTATGATAGAATAATAATATCTATCAGACCGCCCAGGAGGTGAAGAATGAGCTCTAATAATCCGGATTATGAAAAGCTTAAGATAATAGCTGAGAGCTGTGTTGATCCATGTGCAGTTATGAGTGTTGAGAAGAATCCTGATGGAACCTGCGGAGAAATCAGGATTGTTGCAGCTAATGACAAATTCAGCATGACAGGAGAAAACACAGAGGGCGAACTATATACCAAATTTATCAGACAGGAAGCAGAGTTTGACGACATGTGCTTTAAATCTGCCTTCGAAGGTGAGCGTTTTCATACGTATATCGACACCACGGAGCTCTATGGCGGATGGTCTGAGAATCTTATTCTTCCACTAAAACCTTCATCAGATGGAAAAACTGGATATTGCCAGTTCATATATGGATTAGACGAAGAGATGCAGCCGGATAAGTTTTCTGCTATATCTCCCATTGTCGCAGGCTTTGTTATGAAAACCAGCGTAAGCCTTAAAAAAGGTGCAGATTTTAAGGCTAACCTCAACGAAGTATTGGATGATCTTCGAAATTTTGCAGACGCTGTTTCTGTTTGTGTCGTTTCTGCAGATAACGAGAAAAAGAAGGCGGAGATCATAGGACAGAGCATCAGAGATGGATCCATTGCAGCAGAGCAGCTTTTCAGTGAGGTTCCTTTTGAAATAGTTGAAGCCTGGGATGAGATCATTGGTGACAGTAACAGCTTCATAATCAGGGATATGAGCGAAATTGAAAACAACAGCAGAATTCCCGATAAGTGGGCTAACCTTCTTAAAACAGAAGGCGCAAGCAATGTGTGCCTTGTTCCTCTTTCCCATGAGCAGCAGACAAAGGGATATCTTATTATCAGCAGTTTTGATGCGGAGAGAGAAAGTGAAATAAAAGAAACAGCCAAGCTTATGGCTCTTTTCCTTGCATCTGAAATGGCTAACAGCGAGTTCTTAAAGAGACTTGAGTGGCTCACAAGCCTTGATATGCTTACAGGTGTTCGCAACAGAGCAGCCATGAACAGAGTGGTTGATGAGCTGGATGCAAGACTTAAATATCAAAAAGCTCCTTTCGGAGTAGCAATATGCGCCATGAACGGACTTAAGGCCCTTAACGCCGAGGGTGGACACGACGCCGGAAACGAGGCTCTTGCCAAGGCAGGAGAGATTCTAAGGGGAGTGTTTAAGGAGTCTCAGGTTTTCCGCTCAGCGGGCGAAGAATTCTCTGTTGTTGCAGAGGGGATTAGCAAAGAGAAATTTGAAGAAAAGATTGGAAAGCTTCGGGAACTTGGCAGCGATCCCGAGGGTGTTCACCTTTCCATTGGCTGGTTTACTGACGAGGATACAGGTGATATCAGAGCTGCCCTTAGAGAATCCTACCAGCAGATGCGCAAGGAAAAGAACAGTTTTTACGAGAAATATCCGGAAAAGAAGAGATAAAACTACCTTTTAGGCACGAGGAGGAATGCATATGAAGAAGAAAATGGGCAGTTTATTCATGGCCGGGGTGATAGCAGCAGCGATGCTTTCCGGATGCGCCGGGGCAGAGTCGGAGTCAGCAGACACAGAAGAATCGGCGGAGGCAGAAAGCGCTGAGACAGCAGAACAGGATACTGCCACAGAAAGCAGTAATGACATTTCACAGAAAAAAATCGGTATTTGCATATATCAGTTTGATGATAATTTTATGTCCCTTTACAGGGATGAGCTGGTAAACTATCTGGTTGACCAGGGATTTTCAGAGGAAAACATCACTGTTGAGGATTCAGAGCTCAGTCAGGAAAAGCAGAATCAGCAGATACAGACGATGATTGATAACGGCGTTGATGTTCTTATCATCAATGCGGTAAATACCTCGGAAGCAGCCGGTATCACTGACATGGCAGTTGGTGCAGGGATACCTCTTGTTTATATAAACAGAGAGCCTGATGTTGCCGAGGAGCAAAGATGGGTTGATAACGGCTGGGAAGTTACATACGTTGGCTGCGATGCAAGGCAGTCCGGAACTCTTCAGGGAAATATCATCGTGGATATCGGCCTTGAAAAGGTTGACCAGAATGATGACAACATAGTTCAATACATTATGATAGAGGGCGATCCTGAGAATATCGACGCCCAGTACAGAACGCAGTTTTCGGTAAAGGCACTGGAGGATCAAGGCTGGAGCGTAAAGTGTCTCTACGACGAGGTTGGAAACTGGGACAGAGAGTCAGCTAAGCAGCTCTCAAAGGAAGCACTTGAAAAGCATCCCGAGACGGAGGTTGTTTTCTGTAATAACGATTCAATGGCTCTTGGCGCACTGGAGTCCATTAACGAAGCAGGCAGGACCGTTGGAGAAGACATTTATCTTGTTGGCGTGGATGCGCTGACGGAGGCTTTGGACGATGTAATTGATGGATCAATTACAGGAACGGTCTTCAATGATTACTTTGATCAGTCACACAGGGCAGCAGCCGCAACCATCAACTACATGAAGGGTGCCGGCAACGACCACTACATCGGCTGCGACTATGTGATGGTCACAAAGGACAACGCCCAGGAAATTCTTGACAGGATTAAATAACCGTTAGGTTTTAGTTAATGGTCAGAACCTGCGAACATATATATTCGCAGGTTCTGGCTATTATATTAAAACGTAGCTGTAATATAGTCACAACATGGCATAAAGGATTATAATATAAGGCAGATGATGGTATATCATCTGTCTTTTTTGATGAGGGAATATATGCTTAATCCATTTTTATATAGATGTGGCTGTAGGAGGTAAATTGGGATTATTCGAATTGAAAAAGGATTTGATGAATTCTATTTTTCAGTTCTCACTTTGCACTTTATGTTTTTATCCTATTTTACAGTTGTGTTGTTGTAAAAAATGAATACTTGGAGACAGGTATATAAGATTGAAAAATACATAGTAATTATATATCTTTTTGTAAGCGACTGAGCAGGGCCGGTATATAAGATAGAAATATAATGTCAATTTATATACTTTTTTCTGTGCTTTATAAGTACATGGGCTGAGTACTACAGGAAATGCATATAAAAAAGTATATAAGTCTAATTATTATTTTCAATTTATATACTTGGCGAGAAGTTACGGGAGAAATAGGTATATAAATTTGGCTTAAGAGCCTTTCTTATATATGTTGTGTAAAAAGGAACAGTAAACATATTTTAGGAACACTTTTGTAAAAAGAAAGATGTTTTTTGTGCGGAGTATACCTCAGATGACCATAACAGACGTTATTAGGTATATATCAAAAAAATCGTAGCTTTTATAGGGGAGTAGAAACACTTTTAGAAAAAGGGAATATATTTATGAAAAAGTGCGCAATAATAGCGGGTTCGGAAATAAAGAATTATGAATGGGTGAAGTCCCATTTTGATGAGGAGACTTTCTGTATATACTGCGATGGCGGGCTCTATCACGAAGAAAAGCTGGGGGTTAAGCCGGATCTTATAATCGGGGATTTTGATTCACATCCTGTGCCTGAAACAGAGGTTGAGCTTATAAAGCTGCCAACGGAAAAAGATGATACAGACAGTGTCTATGCCGTTAAGGAAGCCATAAAGCGTGGATTTACGGAATTTATACTGATAGGAGCGATTGGAAAGAGATTCGATCATAGCCTTGGAAACATGGCGATTCTGATAATGCTTGAAAAGCAGGGACTTTCCGGGATGATAATTGATGACTACTCGGAGATCAGCCTGATTTCAGGCGGATGCGCCTCGGTGGATAAAGGAATCTCTGAAAATAATGGAATAGCAGAAGCCGGTAAAAGTCTGGGAACTGCCAGCAACATTGCAGAAATTGGCGATGACTTTAGTTTCTTTTCTGTGCTTCCTGCAGGGGGCGATGCAAGCGGCGTCACAATAGAAGGCGCCAAGTACAATGTTAAAGACGTAGAGCTTACCATGGATTTCCCGGTAGGGATAAGTAATGAAGTGGCACCGGGCAGCAGAGCAACAGTTTCTGTAAGAGAAGGGAAGCTTTTCATAATAAAGGTAAAGAGCGAGAAATTCTAAGATTTATATCAAAAAGGCTACCAATGTAACAGTTTTGGCTATATATTTAAAAGGATAAGCGAAAACAATGAATAAGATAAGGAACGACCTGCGGACACACACATTTTTCTCTGCAGGCGGGGTATCCACATTACAGGAAAATATCGAAGCTGCAAGAGACAGGGATATTCAGCTATTGGCAGTAACAGATCCCTTCAGCGCATTGGTGGTTGATGAGGACTCCGCAGGCGCGGGATTTTCAGAAAACGAAACCACGGATTGGGATGCTGCAAATGAGGAAGCCGGAGACCAGGAGGAAGCTCCGATCAGTGAAAACCTCGATGGCCAGGAGGATGTTCTCATCCGTGAAAGCCTTGGAGTAAAGCTTCTGTACGGCTGCGAAGCAGATATAGTTAGTCCTGAGGGATATCTTTTCGGAATAGGACTTCCAGGGAAAGAAGAGTACCCAGGCGATATCATTTTTACTCCGGATTTTATAGTTGCAGGGGTAAGCAGCAGATGGAAACCCATGGAAATAAGCGAAGCGAAGGCTACGCAGATGTACATAAATGTCATTAGAGACAGCAAGGTTTTGATGCTGGGTAATCTTTGCAAGACAGAGCTCAGCTGCGACATGGATGAACTCCTCAGGGTATGCAAGGAATTACATAAACCTGTAGAAATTGACGAGCAGAGCTTTTTATATGGGGACGACGCAGTAAGGAGAATCAGGAGCCTTCTTACAAAGTGCGCAGAAGAAAATGTTATGATATGCGCAGATTCAGGGGCTTTGTCAGCGGCGAAGGTGGGACAGATGCCGCAGCTAATGGCAGAGCTTAATGAGATAGACTTTCCAAATGATCTTATTATGAATGCAGACAGTGATATTTTTCTAAGAAATTATCAAAAAGCAGGATTTACGACCATAAATACATCTTGGGGGACTTATTAATGAAAATAGTTTTGGAGCATCTTACCAAAAAATTTCCAAACAGAAACAAAAAAATAAAAGAGGATGTCATTGCCGTAAATGATTTTGACTACGAGATTCCAAATGGCAAGCTTATTGGACTTCTTGGGCCTTCAGGCTGCGGAAAAAGTACAGTCCTTAATCTTATAAGCGGGCTTGAAAAACCAACCAATGGCAAAATCCACTTTGGCGATGATGATGTCACTGAGCTCCCTGCGGAAAACAGGGGAGTTGGTCTGGTTTTCCAGAACTATGCGCTTTATCCGCATCTGAATGTAAGAGAAAACATCAGATTCCCGTTAGAGAACCTTCGCGGTAAGGACAAAATGACCAGGGATGAGATGGACAGAAAGGTTTTTGAGACCGCAAAGCTTGTGCAGATAGAAGGACTCCTTGACAGAAAGCCTTCAGAGATGTCAGGTGGTCAGCAGCAAAGAGTTGCCATAGCAAGAGCTCTTGTAAAGCAACCAAAGGTTCTGCTTCTTGATGAGCCTCTGTCAAACCTTGATGCGAGACTAAGGCTTCAGACCAGAGAAGAGCTTAAGAGAATTCAGGTGGAAACAGGTATAACCACAATTTTTGTAACCCACGATCAGGAAGAAGCCATGAGTATCTGCGACACCATAGTGGTTATGCAGGATGGCAGGATCATGCAGCATGGCAATCCCCAGGATGTCTATGACAAGCCGGATAACCTTTTTGTTGCAAAATTCCTTGGGACGCCCCAGATCAACGTATTTAAAGGCGTTGTCAAAGCGGGCACTGTTTTCATTGGAAATGACAGAATCATGATGATGGAAGAAGACTTTGAAGACAGAGATGTCTTCGTGGGTATAAGGCCCGAAGGCTTCATTCCGGATGATAGCTGGAATGGCAGAAGCGAAGCCTCTGATAATAAGGAGAGACTTATCTGCGAATTCAGAAAGCTTGAAGTAATGGGTAGAGATTCAAGTATCCTTTGTGCCAACGAATATTTTGAAGGCACTATGATACGTGCAATTATCGCATCCGGCACAGAGATCAAGACTCCCGGCGGCGAAGTGGCATTTAATATTAAACCTAACAAGATTCATATTTTTGATGCAAAAACGGGGAAGGTGCTTCATTAAATGAATAGTAAAAAACAGACTTTAACTGCATGGCTGTGCTTACTGCCTGCAATCATATTTTTGGGAGCGTTTTTGGTCTATCCCATGATAGATGTTTTCATATATTCCTTTGAGGAGGGCTATAATTTCGCATCCCAGAGCTACTTTGGTATAGGTGGCTACAATTATTCTTATGTGCTTCATGATCCATATTTTATTCAGGCCCTTAAGAATACATTTATTATCGTGCTTATAACAGTGCCGCTTTCCACGGGCATTGCACTTATAATCTCGCTGGCTTTAAGTTCAATCGATAAGCTTCGTGAACTTTTCCAGACAATCTTTTTCCTTCCATACGTGACCAACACTCTGGCGGTAGGACTTGTTTTCATGATCCTTTTCCAGAAAACCGCCTACACAGACGGAATGGTTAATCTGCTTATAAGATTCTTTGGCGGCGAATCCGTTGATTTCATAGACGGACCATATTCTGCCAAGATGTTTGTTATGTGTTTTTACACAATCTGGGTGGTACTGCCCTTTAAAATCCTGATTCTTACAAGTAATCTGGCATCCGTAGACCCTATCTATTACAAGGCTGCAAAAATTGATGCCACACCAAAATTCAGAATCTTTTTCAAGATAACGCTGCCCATGATTTCGCCCATGGTATTTTATCTTGTGATCACAGGCTTTATCGGAGCTTTCAAGGCCTACAGCGACGAGGTTGCACTTTTTGGAACGGACCTTAACGCTGCGGGAATGAACACTATAGTTGGTTATATCTACGACATGCTCTACGGAAACAGCGGCGGATATCCATCCTACGCATCGGCAGCAGCTATCATACTTTTTGCCATAGTATTTACGATTACCATAATCAACCTTCTCGTCAGCGAGAAGACCGTTTATTACCAGTAATTACGGGCTTTAGCATGACCTTAATACATAACGTATCATGAAAAGAGGAAATATATGTCTTCAAATACAGATGGAAAAACAGGCTCTGTGCCTCATGTTAATTCTGAATATAAGCTGATTGAGCAAAGAGCAACGGCGGCAAATGTCTTTGGACAGATCATAAGGTATCTGCTGCTGGCCTTTTGGGCGCTTATCGTACTGTTCCCTTTTTACTGGATGATCCTTACATCCTTTAAAAGCTACAGCTCCTATAACAGTGAGTACGTGCCAAAGCTTTTTTTGACATCGCCCACCTTCCAGAATTACGTGGATGCTTTTACGGAGGTTTCTCTTGGCAGATATCTGCTAAACACCTTTGTGTTCACGGTGGTTACAACAGCGATCATGCTGGTTATTGTGGTGCTGTCGGCCTTTGCTTTTTCAAGGCTTGAGTTCAAAGGGAAAAACATACTGTTTGCCCTGTTTTTATCACTGATGATGATTCCTAACGAGCTGGTTATCATCACCAACTACGTTACCATCACCAACATGAACCTCAGAAACTCCATGCCGGGACTGGTGCTGCCTTCTGTTATTTCAGTCTTTTATATTTATCTGTTAAAAGAAAACTTTGAGCAGATTCCGGATGAGCTTTATAAAGCAGCAAAAGTGGACGGGACATCTGACATGCGCTATTTGTGGCGTGTTATGATTCCCATAGCAAAGCCCACACTTATAACCATCACAATTTTGAAAGTCATTGAGTGCTGGAATTCCTACGTATGGCCAAGACTCATAACCGACGATCCCAACTTTTTCCTTGTTTCAAACGGAATTCAGGAGATCAGGGAAAACGGCTTTGGAAGAGAGAATATCCCTGCCATGATGGCAGCGGTTGTAGCTATTTCAGTGCCTTTGATGGTTCTGTTCCTTGTTTTCAGGAAAAAGATAATGGCAGGCGTTGCAAGAGGAGGAACCAAGGGATGAGACTGTTTTCGTTTATGAAAAAATCCGGGAAGGCCGCAGCTTTCATGGCAGCAGTGCTTATGACCATGTCTGTTCTGCCGCTTACTGCGTGCCATGGATCCAGGGAATCCTCCGGTTTTGAGATTCCGGAAGCCTTCGATGAGACTTCAAAATATGAAATTACATTTTGGGCAAAAAACGACACCAACAAGACCCAGACCAGGATCTATGAGAAAGCCATCGCCGATTTTGAGAAGCTTTATCCAAATATCGACGTAAGCCTCAGACTTTACACGGATTACGGAAAAATTTACAACGACGTAATTACCAATATTTCCACAAATACAACGCCAAATGTCTGCATCACATATCCGGATCATATCGCAACTTACCTTACGGGCAGCGATACGGTGGTTCCTTTGGATGAGCTTTTGACGGATTCAAGGTATGGTCTTTCAGGGGATGAGCTAAAATACGACGCTCCTTCAAAAGATGAGATTATCCCCGAGTTTTTATCTGAGGGAATAATAGGGGATCACTACTACGCAATTCCCTATATGCGCTCCACGGAGGCTTGCTATGTGAACAAGACCTATGTGGAGAAGCTTGGATATGAGATGCCTGAAGTTCTTTCCTGGGATTTTGTCTGGGAAGTATCTGAAAAGGCCACGGAGAAAAATGAGGATGGAACCTTTAAATTAAATGGTCAAAAGGTCCTCATTCCCTTCATATATAAGTCCACCGACAATATGATGATTTCTCTGCTAAAACAGGAGGGCGCCGAGTATTCGGATTCTTTTGGAAACAACTGGCTTTTTGAGGATGTGACAAGGGAAAACCTCATGGAGATCACATCTCACGCCAAAACAGGAGCTTTTTCCACATTTAAAATATCAGGATATCCTGCAAACTTCCTGAATGCGGGACAGTGCATTTTTGCTGTGGATTCTACGGCAGGTGCCACCTGGATGGGCACTAATGCACCTCTTTGCGATATTGCCAAGGATAAGATCGTCGATTTTGAGACCGCAGTTTACCCTATTCCTCAGTTTGTGGATAGGGAGGGATTGCAGATTTCAGATAATAAGGCATCAAGGCTTGCTCCCGAAGAAAAGAAATTTGCCATGATGTCCCAGGGACCGTCGATTTGTATTTTCAATAAGAAGGATCCCCAGGAAGTGCTTGCCTCCTGGCTTTTTGCTCAGTACATGCTGACAAATGATGTGCAGATAGCCTACGCTGAGACGGAAGGCTACGTTCCCGTAACATCAAAGGCTCAGGATTCTCCGGAATATCAGGACTATTTAAGCAGAGCAGGGGAAGACAACACTACCTATTATGATGTGAAGATCGAAGCCACAAAGCTTCTTTTGGAAAATCAGAAATATACCTTTATTACCAGCGTTTTCAATGGTTCCGCATCGCTTAGAGATGCAGCCGGGTCGCTGATTGAGAATGTGACAAAGTCAGTTCGAAGGAAAACCGAAGTGGACGCAGCCTATATAGATAAGCTCTATGAGGATACGAAGAGCCTTTATCACCTGGATCAGGTATCGGCAGCAGGAACCGGTAAAACGGAATTCGGAGAACTGCCGGCGGAATCCAAGTGGCTTGTGAGACTTCTGATTACCACCTGGCTTTTAATAGGAATTTACATTTTTTCAAACAAAATTTTGAAATAGTGGTATAATACGTCTGTTACATTATTAACATGTAAGAATAAAGAGGAGAAAAATTATGAAAAAGGTAATTGCAACAGTTTTGACAATGGGCCTTGCTCTTAGCATGGCAGCATGCGGCAGCAAAGGTGCAGAGGTTCAGGACGCAGCTACTGAGGCAGTATCTGAGGTAGCAGAAGAGGTTTCTGATGCAACTCAGGAAGTAGCTGAGGATGCAGCAGACGTAGCTGAGGAAGTAGCCACAGAAGCTACAGAAGAGGCTGCAGAAGGCGAAGAAGCTACAGAGGAGACAGCAGCAGGCGACGTTATGACTCATGATGATTACGTTGCAGCTGAGCTTGATTCAGAAGTAACAGTTGAGACTTATGTACAGGCTAAGCAGGGCTGGTGGGAGAACGAAGGCGTTGGTAACGCTACATTCTACACACAGGCTGAGGATGGTGCATACTTCATTTACAACATGCCTTGCTCAGAGGAAGAGTATGAGCAGCTCACACCCGGCACCAAGATCAAGGTTACAGGTTATAAGTCAGAGTGGTCAGGCGAAGTTGAGATCACAGATGCTAAGTTCGAGATCGAGGATGGCAACTTCGTAGCAGAGGCACTTGATGTTACAGATCTTCTTGCAGATGATTCTATTATCGATCACCAGAACGAGTTCGTAGCTTTCAAGGGTATGACTGTTGAGGCTAGCAAGGATGCTGACGGCAATGACGTAGCTTTCCTTTATAACTATGATGGTTCAGGCTCACAGGGTGATGACCTTTACTTCAATGTTTCTGCAAACGGCACAACATATACATTCACAGTTGAGTCTTACCTTTGCGGACAGGATTCAGACGTTTACAAGGCAGTTGAAGGCCTTAACGTAGGCGATACAGTAGACATGGAGGGCTTCCTCTACTGGTATGAGGGTGTTAACCCCCACATCACAGCTGTAACTGTACAGTAATTATTTAAAAATCCGGTATTTTGTTCCATACGGCTATAGTGGGAGCCGTAGAATAAAATCGCAGGGTGCGTAAAACCGCATAGAATCTACAAGAACCGTTACAACAAGGCGTAAAGCCAGAGCTGTAGCGGTTCTTTTTATATGCAAAAACATGTTAAAATACATCAATTTACAAGCTGCAAAAATGTGAGATAATAAAAATTAGTTAAGCAATATATGGGAAGAGTTTTTTGGGGAGCCACAAGATATTGTGGAAGTTGGGGGAGTCATGGACTACGATTATCTTTCTTCGATTGTTTCTAATTACACCAATTTATCAGCACTTAGCAATAAAATAGGAGCTTCAACAGGCGTATCATCAATAAAGGATGTGATGAATACGCTTTCTTCAGGTGATTCATTTAGTGGGATCCTTGGAGATGCCGTGCAGTCGATTGCCGGAGATTATGACGAATATTCCAATGCTGAGCTTGCTGATTCTGCCATCAGAGCAATAACATCGAATACAGGATCAGCTTCTATCACAGGAATGCTTGATTCTATGGTTAAGTCCGAAGGCGTTGACGATGACACAGCACAGAAGCTCTCCGGTATTGCAGGCGTAAATGTGTCAAATGGCACTGAGAAGGAAGCCAGATCCAGCCTCATCATGCAGAACTATCTCACAGCCTCTATCCTTAAGGATACCCTTCAGAACTCCCTTACAGATTCAGCTGACTTTACCCAGTCACTCTTTAGCGGGCTTGCAGTTGGAAGCGGTGATGATTCATCAAACAGCACTTTGACATCACTGCAGAATTCCACACTTTCCGCCATCTCTAATATGTCAGCATACGAGGACTACCTGGATAAGCAGGTGGTATAAGGATGCTTTGTAAAAGAAATTAAATGAGAACCTAAAACCGGGAGTATGATTCGCACTATCGATAGTACGGCTCGTAAACGAGATACACTCTGCCTTTCTAAAAGATCAAAAATTCTCCGAATCTATGCGGAAAAATATCAAATCAGAATACAACTATATTTTGCAAAATCAAAATAAATTATTATTTTTAATATTGACGAAACTTTTTGCTGATGATACTATCAGTGAGCATTCAGTTCCAAATGCATTCAAGCACAAGATGATCATCTTGATTATTCCTAAACGCAGTACCTAAGGAGTTATCAAACTATGGGTTTGGAAAACGCACAAAATGATGCACGCCCGATCTGATCATGGTATTCACCGTAGTACGTAAATCGATCGATGAAGAGTGTTCACTCTATGTATTACATAGCAGAAAGGGCAAAAACCATGATATTTTCATGGAAGAACTAATATGATGTATGCGCAATCTAAAAGGCGCTACATGTGGGTTATTTTCCCTGGAATGCGATGGATCGATTCCCGGAAAATAGCATGTTAATACGAATAGGTATTAAATTTAACAATTGAAAACCAACAATAAAGATAAAATTTGTAAAAAACGTGAGAAAGTAGCGGCATTAGGTATTATGCTGCTACTTCTTGTATTCACTCCATCTCTGGACGTATTTCCTAAAGAATATTTTTTAATTTTTTTTAATAAATGAAATGTTAACGTTGTTTTATAATATAAGTAGATTAAAAATCATTTACAAAATGATTGTCAGATCTGTGCATACAGGTCAGTGAGCATGCTAGAGCGAGGGGGTACTACTATGGCAAATGATCGTGACAACAGGCAGGAAATCATGTCCGAGAGAAAGGGCTCATTTTTACAGACGATAGCTTTTCAGAATCTGGCGGTGAATATCGTGATTTTGATAGCTGTAATCATTGTGACCATCATAATGATAAACAGCATGAAGACCATGAAATTCACAGCAAATACGGCCAGTGTGAATGAGGCTGAATCCCTGGTCCAGGAGGCAAAGCTTAGAGAGAAAACGCTTTTGATCGATGGAAGATTAAGCGCTCTCATCGGTGCATCATCTGTCGAGGGTGTAGATCAGGCAACACTCCAGGGATACGTAGATGACATGAAGGCAGCTGAAGCAGGAATTCCCGAGCATGTGGAATATCTTAAGCAGAGCATACTTGTTACTCAGGTGGCAGATGGACAGCAGCAGATGGATGCCTTGGAGGCAGCTCTAAATAGCTACCTTGCTGATGCCAATGCTATAGTAGATGGATGCATGTCAGGTGATTTACAGACTGTTTATGGAATTTTGGGAAGCACCTACTACGCAAATATGGGCAACATGGAGGCTTGCTATGATGTAGCGGAGGCTTCTCTTGTTGGCCTGTCGAATGGCCTTGATGCTTACCTGCAGATCAGCCTTGATACTGCAACCAAAAAGGCTGTTATTGGAATCATTGTAATTATAGTTTGTATAGTAGTTGGTATGATTCTAAGTATTACTCGTGTCAGCAAAAAGATCAGTGCAATTTCCGGTGAAGTTGTTTCAATAATCGACAACATCAATGCAGGAAAGGGTGATCTTACAGCCAGAATAAATACAAAGACCAAGACTGAGCTTGAGTCCATCGTGGATGGAATAAACCAGTTTATAGGCACTCTTCAGAATATCATCAGGGATGTTAAGGATGGCACAGTCATTCTTCGCACATCTTCCGATGAGATGACAGAGCAGATTCAGAGAGCAAGTGATAACATCACCAATACATCCGCAGCTTTGCAGGAGCTTTCCGCAAGCATGGATACAGTATCTGAAACCGCTGAGCTCATAAACGGTAAGCTTGAAGAGGTTAAGGAAGCTGCTGACGATATCAGAAACGAAGCTGCAGCAGGTACAGAAACTGCCGGCAATATCAAGGTTGAAGCAGATAACATTAAGTCTGAAGCTACCAATAAGAAGGAGAATACCGGAGCTAAGATCACAGAGCTTGGCGAAGTCCTTAAGAGTTCTGTAAAAGACAGTGAGAAGGTTAGCCAGATCAACGAGCTTACAAACGTAATTCTGGATATCGCATCCCAGACAAACCTCCTTGCCCTCAATGCTTCCATTGAGGCAGCAAGAGCTGGAGAAGCAGGAAAAGGCTTCGCAGTTGTTGCTGAAGAGATCAGCGCCCTTGCTGAGAACTCAAGACAGACAGCTGGAAATATCCAGGTTATCAGTAATGAAGTTACTAATGCTGTTAAGACACTATCCAACAATGCTCTTGAAGTTATCGACTTCATCACCGATACAGTTATCGCTGACTATGACGCATTCGTTGATACCGGTGATAAGTACGAGCAGGCAGCCATTTTGATGGATGAGATGCTTGGTAAGTTCTCCGATAAGGCGGATAACCTCAATGTCATCATGGAGCGCATGGCAGATTCCGTTGAGTCCATCACTGAATCAGTTAAGCAGTCCAGTGAAGCCATCGGACTGTCCGCAAATAACTCTACGGAGATTGTTGGTGAGATTCAGGGCATCGACAATGCCATGAGTGAGAACAACAGAGTAACAGAGAGACTTGGTGAGAGCACAAGTATATTTGAGAATCTGTAAAAGTCTGGAATTGGATGTTACAAACAAAAAACGCACTCTCTGAAATGTGGAGAGTGCGTTTTTTATGGGCGGGCAAAAAAATAAGGTATACAGCCTAAACTGTATACCTTACTGATTTACTCGGGCTTGAACTCGTCCTTACCTACTCCGCAAAGGGGGCATACCCAATCTGCCGGAAGGTCGTCGAACTTTGTTCCTGCTGCGATACCGTTATCCGGATCGCCTGCTGCCTCATCATAAATATATCCACATGTGCCACATACATACTTCATAAGAAATACTCCTTTCGTGTGTAAACAACTAGTTGATAGATGAGAATATTGTAACATGATTACGAGAGGAAGATTATTATAATTTCGTGAAATATTTTTGATAGTATCCGGCAGAAAAATAAGCACGTGTTTGCCATTTTACAAATATGCTATAATTGGTTAGTGTTGTATGACACAAATCCATAAACTGGGGAATATTAAATGACATATTCAGGCAGCACAAAGAAATCAAATGTGCTTATTATCATCCCAGCCTATAATGAAGGCGAGAATATCAAAAATATAGTTGAAGAGCTAAGGAGCGGATATCCGCAGTACGACTACGTTGTAATTAACGACGGATCATCCGATGACACCGGCAAGATTTTAAGAGAGCAGGGCTATAACCACGTGACCTGCCCTATAAACCTTGGAATCGGTGGTGCCATTCAGACAGGCTACCAGTATGCCAGGGAAAAAGGCTACGATGTTGCTGTTCAGCTTGACGGCGACGGGCAGCACGATCCTGCTTATATCGGCGATATCGTACAGCCTATTTTGGACGATCAGGCAGACTATGTAATTGGATCCAGGTTCGTTAATAAAGAAGGATTCCAGAGCTCAGTTACAAGGCGAATCGGCATCAGATTTTTAAGCGGACTCATAACAGTCCTTTGCTTTAGGAAAATCAAGGATGTTACCAGCGGCTTTAGAGCAGTGAACCGCTTTTTCATAAATGCTTTTGCCGGCAGCTATCCGATAGATTATCCGGAACCTGAGGCCATCATGGACGCTGTTATGAGAAGGAAGAGGATCATGGAGCTTCCTGTTGTCATGCGAGAGCGCGAGACCGGTACCAGCTCAATCAATCTTAGAAGATCCGTTTATTACATGATAAAAGTCACACTTGACATCATAGTCTGCAGAATCAGCTATGGTATCAGAAGATAAGAGATACCCCGCATGCCGTATGTGACTATAGATACAGTTATTTTAGGAATGGGAGATTTTTAAATGGGGACAATTATTCCGCCAAGACTTACCGTGGTGCTGATCATCGCAATAGTGATCTATTTTATAATAATTCTTTCGCTTTTAAAGCATAGAATGCTGAATATGAAGTACACACTTCTGTGGCTGCTTACAGGAGTTGTGATGCTGATTCTTGTGATAAATCCGATGCTGATGTTTTATCTGATCCAGATTCTTGGCATTACCAGTGCCATGAACGGTCTCTACATCATGCTGATAGGATTCCTTATTATGCTTGTACTGTCTCTTACCAGCATTGCATCAAGGCAGGCAGGCCGAATAACCAAGCTCATCCAAAACCAGGGACTCCTTGAAAAGAGGATTCGTGAGCTTGAAGAGAAAATGGGAGAATCTACGGGAGAGTAAAGTTTTTTGGGGCGTAACTACTAATTTGACGATTACAGGAGGCGCCCATGGCAAGAAAAAAGAGGCTTACCAGAAAGCCATTATCTTTTGCGACCAAGATCAAGCTCATGCAGATGAATCTTGACTCGGGTCTCGATCTTTTAGACAAAAAGCTATCCCACGAGGAAAAGATAAAAGTCGTAAAGTTCTGCTTATCCCACCAAAGAAACATCCGGGGAACCGCTGAACTCTACGGCCTTCGCTACGCCCACGTCTACCAGTGGGTTCGAAAATACGAGGCTGGCGGCGAAGACGCCCTCATCGACAGACGCGGCAAACGCGGAAAGGGTCGCAGAACCCTCCTTCTCGAAGAAGAACAGGCCGAGTACGACAGAGAGAACGAGCTTGAAAGACTCCGGAAGCTGCAGGAGGGGGAAGATGGCGAAGAGGATGAGGGGGATAGCGAATAAGATAAGTGTGGAGAGTTGTCTCAGAGTTAATGAAATTGCAATTTTGCATCGAAATATTGCAATTTAGACCACAAAATGCTATTTTTAACTTATAAATTGCAATTTAATAATGCAAAATTTCAATTTGAAACCGTAAAATTGCAATAATTCTCAAAAATAATTCTGAATCAAATCGGAGCACACATAATATGAACAGTAAAAGAATAGAAAATCTCAAAAAGCTAAAAAAGGAACAGAAGTTGACATATGAGATAATTTCTCAAAAGTCAGGTGTTCCGCTAAGCACTGTTCAAAAAGTAATTGGTGGAAATATACAGGCGCCCAGAGAAGATACTCTGTTGGCGCTTGAGAGTGCGTTTTCCAATAGCATTTCTTATAAAAATGCCCTGGCTCAACCTGAAATATCTATAGGTAACCAGGATTTTGCTGCAATTATAGAAAATGGATATTTTTATATTGATAAAACCTCATTTATCAAAAGATGGTGGGAAAGCGCAGATGTTGTAACTCTCATTACAAGACCCAGAAGATTCGGAAAAACACTTAATCTAAGTATGCTTGACTACTTTTTTTCTAATCGTCATGAAGGAAGTAGCGAGTTATTCACCTCATTATCCATTTGGAATGAAAAAGAATACAGATCTCTACAAGGACAATATCCTGTCTTGTTTATTAGTTTTGCATCCGTTAAGGGAACAGATTATGAAACATCCCGTAGTCAGATAATACAGGAGATTGTTGGCTTATACAGGAACAATAGCTATCTGAAAGATGCACCGCATGTCACAGAAATGGATAGGAAGTTCTGGGGCATGGTTACGTATGATATGACAGATGCAACTGCCGCAGATTCCATAAGATTTATCTGTGAAATGATGCATCGATACTACAATAAAAAGGTTCTTGTATTTTTGGACGAATATGATACGCCTATTCAGGAAGCCTATACAAATGGTTTCTGGGATAAAATGACCGGATTTATAAGAAATCTTTTTAATTCCACATTCAAGACTAATACGCATCTCGAAAGAGCAATAATGACCGGAATTACCAGAATCAGCAAAGAATCTATTTTTTCAGACCTTAATAATCTGAAGGTCGATACAATGACGAATGCAAAGTACAGCACGGACTTCGGTTTTACAGAAAGCGAAATCAGAAACGTTTTGTCGGTATATGATCTGAATGATAGCATGGCTGACGTAAAGGAATGGTATGACGGATTCAAAATAGGAGAAGCTATAGATATTTACAACCCGTGGTCTATCACTCAGTTCCTTGACACAGGATTTCTTGATGATTATTGGGCCAACACAAGTGAAAATTCTTTGGTCGAAAAACTAATTCGTGAAGGAAGCGTGGATGTAAAGAAAGCTATGGAACGTCTCTTGGTAGGTGATTCTATCGAGGCGCTTATTGATGATGAAATTGTTTTCAATCTTATAAATAATAACGAATCAGGTATTTACAGCCTTCTGCTTGCAGCCGGTTATCTTAAGATAGATCATGCCATAGATAACCAGGGTGTTCGCAAAAAGTATAGTGTATCTCTCACAAATCTTGAGGTCAGACATGCATTTGAGGATATGATAAAACGCTGGTTTGAAGGCGATAGTGTGCGATACAACGACTTTTTAAAAGCACTTCTTCTAAATGATGTAAAGTACATGAATCGCTTCATGAATGAAGTGGCACTAAACACTTTTTCCAGCTTTGATGTAGGCAATAAGCCTTCTTCGACGACTGAACCCGAGAGATTTTATCATGGGTTTGTCCTTGGGCTCATAGTGGATTTGCGAGACAAATACCACATAATTTCGAACAGAGAGAGCGGATTTGGGCGCTATGATGTATGTCTTGAGCCAAAAGACAATAATTCTCCGGCGTACGTTCTGGAATTTAAAGTCCACGATCCGGATGATGAGAAGTCGCTCGAAGAAACAGTGCAAAAAGCTTTGGATCAGATCAAAGAGAAAAACTATGATGCAGCTTTATTAGCCAGGGGTATAAAACAGGAAAACATCCATCACTATGGATTTGCGTTCGAGGGAAAGAAAGTTTTGATTGGGTAAGAATAAAGTACTAATAAGAATACTTTTATGTCATCAATGCTTGGCATAAGTTGTATACCTTATTTAATTCCCAGGATGTATACTGTTATTATAATCAGGACGCTGCTATTTGATTTATAATCTAAAGCAAGCAATTTGCGCATGAGAAAAGGCTAATGGATATGAAAAAAATAAGTACATCTATATCTACATTTAGAAACTTAATAAATTCAGACTGCATGTACGTTGATAAGACCAGGCATATCTACGAGATGGTAAAAGAACCTTTTGGATTGTTCTTTTTTTCCAGACCAAGAAGATTTGGCAAAAGCCTTACAGTAAGTACTTTGGAATCGGTTTTTTTAGGTGAGAGAGAATTGTTTCAAGGACTCTACATCTACGATTCAGATTATAAATGGGAAAAATATCCTATCATACACATAGATTTTGGAAGAAGTGACAGCACCACTGCAGCGAATTTGGAAGAGTGGATAAAACTTGAACTAAAAAGTATCGCTTCTGATCATGAAGTTCAGATAGAGGGCAGTTCGCCGGCGCTTCAGTTTGGTGAACTTATAAAGGCACTTTATAAGAAATATGGAAAAGGTGTTGTTGTTCTTATTGATGAATATGACAGACCTATAACCAATAACCTTGAGGATGGAAAGGGAGTAAAACTCATACGAAGGATGATGGAAGCTTTTTATCAGATGATAAAAGGCTATGAATCTATGGAGCGTTTTGTTTTTCTCACCGGAGTGACGCGTCTGAGTCAGGTTTCTGTGTTTAGTAAGCTCAACAATCTGGTTGATATAAGTAGAAGCAGTAAGTACTCTGACGCTGTAGGCTACACCCAGGATGAGCTGGATGAGTATTTTACTGATTATATCAAAGCCGGTGCTGAAAAGAACGGATGCACTTATGATGAGTTAAAAGAGAGACTTGCTTCATGGTATGATGGATTTAAATTTGCATTCGATGGAATCAAGGTATATAACCCGGTGTCCGTTGGAAGATTTTTTATGGAAAATTTTGAATTCAGGAACTACTGGTATGCGACTGCAACACCGGTTATGCTGGTAGAGCAGGCCAAGAAACAGAGGATAACTGTTGAAAATATTGAAAATGCAGTTATGACGGATATTGCCTATAACTCTTTTGATATTATGAAACTTTCAGAAGATAAGGCTGATTCACACTTACTAATTCAACTATTGCTTCAGGCAGGATATCTGACTATAGGAGATATGGTGGCGGAAAAGCCTGCCCCCACATATCGATTGGTGTACCCTAACAAGGAAGTGCAATTATCATTTGAAACGGACCTGGCTTCTGTATATATGGATAAGCCCATCGCGGATATAAACAATATTGTTAATGACATACAAAGCGCGGCGATAGAAGGCGACGTTGATAGTATGATAACATCCCTTAAGGGATTGTTTGCAGGGATCCCTTATGATATTCACCTAAAATATGAAAAGTATTATCAGTCCCTCATATATTTGGCATGCAGAATGTCCGGCATGGAGATCATTTCTGAGAATAGAACAAATATTGGAAGGATAGATGCAACACTTACTGCCGGAAAGTATATCTATGTCATTGAATATAAGATTGATAAATCTGCGAAAGAAGCGCTGGAACAGATAGAGGACAAGAAATATACAGAAAAATATGTTGATAAGTTAAAAAATGGCTTTAATCTCATAAAGGTTGGCATCAACTTCTCTTCAAGTAAAGATGTTAGAAATATTGAAGAGTACATAGTTGGCTAATTAATTAGCCATCAATGCCGGATGTTGCACGGAAAAATTCGGAGGCGCCCATGGCAAGAAAAAAGAGGCTTACCAGAAAGCCATTATCTTTTGCGACCAAGATCAAGCTCATGCAGATGAATCTTGACTCTGGTCTCGATCTTTTAGACAAAAAGCTATCCCACGAGGAAAAGATAAAAGTCGTAAAGTTCTGCTTATCCCACCAAAGAAACATCCGGGGAACTGCTGAACTCTACGGCCTTCGCTACGCCCACGTCTACCAGTGGGTTCGAAAATACGAGGCAGGCGGCGAAGACGCCCTCATCGACAGACGCGGCAAGCGCGGAAAGGGTCGCAGAACCCTCCTTCTTGAAGAAGAACAGGCCGAGTACGACAGAGAGAACGAGCTTGAAAGACTCCGGAAGCTGCAGGAGGGGGAAGATGGCGAAGAGGATGAGGGGGATGGAGAAGGCGATAGCGAATGAGGTAGATACTGCGAACTGATAGCAGTGTAATAGGGATATTAAAAGCGGTTTTAGCCAGCGCCCATATGGGTGCTGGCTATTTCAATGCGCAAAATCTAAATTCGGCTTTTCTGTGCCTAGAAAGCAAAAACTACATCCAAATGAGAATAAATCACATTTGAGCGTTGATTTTTAGTCCGATTTGTATATAATCAGAATTAAGGAGGAATCAAACCATGTTGATTCAATTTAATTTCAAGAATTTTAAATCTTTTAAAGAAGAAGCAATATTGGACTTGTCTGCAACAAAAATGACGGAATTCTCAGAGAGAGTTGTGAATGTTGGCGGTGAGAAGAGCCTGACAGTTGCGGCTATTTATGGAGCAAATGCCAGTGGAAAATCAAACATATACCATGCATTAGGATATATGTCCGATTATGTTATTAATTCTTTCAAATATGGGGATGATGAGGAGGAATATGAGTTATATAAGCCTACTCCGTTCCTGTTTGCTTCGGACTCTGCAACAGATGAGTCGAGTTTTGAAATATATTTTACATTTCCTGGTGATAAGAAGGAAAAAACATATAATTACGGATTTTGTATAAATGGTGAAGGTGTCACGGAAGAATGGCTAAATTCTAAAGCAAAAACAGCCAGAGAATTTAAAACGGTTTTCTACCGTGGAAGGACGCCAGATGAACTGGATTTGTCAGGTATTCCAGCTAGCAGCAGAGATAATATCAAGGTAGCTCTGGAGAAACAGGTTCTGATAGTATCTCTCGGGGCAAAACTGAAAATAGAAATATGTAAGCAAGTCAGGGAATGGTTCCTTATGAATGAATTTGCTGACTTTGGAGATCCAATTACAAATTATTTCCTCTCCAGAAGACTGCCTAATGAATTTGCTGATAATAAAGATGTTCAGAAGGATGTAATAAGATTTTTTGATTCTTTTGATGAGCATATCAAAGACTTTAGGGTTGAGAAGATACCTCAGGAGAATCAGGCGAAAGAAGAAAAGTATAAGATAAATTCACTTCATAAGATGGTTGGCTCGGATGAAATGGTGGAGATACCTCTTGAGGCGGAATCTGCCGGAACTTTAAAGATGTTTGCACTTTATCCGGATTTAAGAGATGTGTTGGAGAAGGGAAGCGTGTTTGTTATCGATGAATTGAATGCTCGCCTTCATCCGCTTTTGGTAAGAAATTTCCTGCTTACATTTCTAAATCCTAAGATCAATACAAACCATGCACAGCTTATTTTTACGACTCATGATACATGGCAATTATCAAATCAGTTACTGCGCAGAGATGAAGTCTGGTTTGTGGAGAAGGATGAAAATGGTGAATCCACATTATATTCATTAGCTGATTTTGTTGATGAAGATGGTATTCATATTCGTAAGGATGAGAATTATGAGAAGAATTATCTCATAGGAAAATATGGGGCAATACCCAGCTTAAAAAGCATAGATTTTATAAACTGAGGTGGCATTTGTGGGTAAAAAAGACAGGACTGGGAATAGAGTGAAAAGGGATTCCCGTAGGAGATTAAGGATACCGGAATTGGGGTATTACCTCATCGTAACGGATACAGAGGGCACTGAGCGATGCTATTTTACGGGGCTTCATCAATCATTGCCTGAAAATATCAGAAAGAACATAGTGATAAAGGTTGAAGAGACCAAAACAAGAAAGCTAATAGACAGGTGCCTTGAACTGACGGCTTATGATGCTCAGTATCGATCACCCTGGATTGTTTTTGATAGAGATCAGGTGGAGACTTTTGATGACATAATTAAAGAAGCAGAAAGTAAAGGCATCAATGTGGGCTGGTCCAACCCTTGTTTTGAAATATGGATGTATGCATATTTTGGATCTATGCCTGCAATCGATAATTCATGGACCTGCTGCACAAAATTTGGACAACTGTATGAAACGAAAACCAATCAGGAATACTCTAAGTCCGATGAGAGCTTATACAAGAAGGTCCATGACAATGGTGATGAGGAGAAAGCGATACAAATAGCGGAGCAGAAGCTTCAACAATGTATCAGGGATGGCAAGACCATACCATCAGAAATGTGTCCTTGTACTACGGTGCATAAGCTTATTGGTGAGATTAGGGATAAGACAAAAGACGTTGAAAGAGAACGTATTATGGGAGTTTGATAATTGGATAAGTTTATAGAAAAAATTGTTAGTGAAGAATGGGGGAAATGGAGTAGTTTTATAATATTCTTAATATTCAGTACGTTAACAGCGGTATCTATCATTTCTGCGATATGTGGTGTGTTTTCATATACAGTTACTTATAAAAATATAAGCTATTCAAAACTGACGAATACTGGAAAAAATATACTTGCAGTTGTTATTATTCTGGTTATAGCATTGAATATTTGGCATTTTATATATGTATATAATAAGAATCATATTCGGAGAGCAAAGAAAAATCAGTCAGGTATCATGATTTATTTAGATGCACCTACAAAAAAGGTATATGAAGATACTGTAAGGAAATTTGGAATAGAGTTTTCTAATAACGTATCCCTGTCCATAAATGTCAATTTCCGGAACTTCAATAATATCAACAGTTCCACCAATTTGTTCAAGGATTTGTTTTTTTAGACCATTGAAGTAATAAGGCTCAGTTTTTTCACCTTCTGTAATGATAAGAAACGAGTTTGCCTTAGGCGTTTTAAAATCATGGGTACGCTTTTTTCTATCGGCCCGTCTCTTTTTAAAAATATCATCGCTTCCCATTCAATCACCTGCTTCCACATTATACTCAGATAATGAAGGGATTCCTCCATAAACTCCGGATAAATAGTCTTTTTCAAACGATGCATCAGAACGAATCTTGAAATCAGATAAGGCAGAAAGGCTGGAATACCCATAATCATCTTTTTGAACAAACCAGATCTGATCTCTTCTGAAAAATTTTCGATCCAAAAGAGTTGTGTCATGTGTTGTATAAATAAGCTGGGCACTAGAATCCTTATTGTTAAATAAATCAATTACAAATTTAAGGAGTAGAGGATGCAGCTTAATATTCAACTCATCTACGATCATAATGCCATCTCGCATAATGATTGAAGAAGCAATAATAAAAATAATTATGCTTTTTAAGGTACCTTGCGATTCGTTATACAGATTTAGCTTATATTTCTTTTGATTCTTACCATTATGATATGTAAAAAACTCTATCTTTTTGTCGATTGTATCGTATGAAATATCCCTGATACCAGTATCAATAGCAGTGAGAAACCTGATGAGCTCATCTTTATTATTATCAATTACATCTGGCAGAAATCGTTCCATAACACGGGGATTTTCATAAAAGCGAGTATCTACTATCATCATGTGAGAAATTTCAGCAAATACTTTGTGAAATACTTCTGTTTTTAGAGATAATCTGCTGAAAAAGGTTAGGGCAAGAGCTTCTTTTGAAATCTGATTCTTATATCGGTCACATTCTCTTCTGATCGAAGCCCCCATTTTAATTTCTTTAGTACTGCGTTCTAAAATTATTGATTTACGATTGCTCTCAAAATCCCGGACATAAAACCATTCACTAATAATTTCTTTATCATCAAACTCAAATCCATAGCTATATTCTGCAGAATCATCACAGACAATAATTTGATATTCAGATGGAGAGAATTCATCATCAAAAGCAAAGGGATTATAATACTTTTCCAGAATGTTATCCTCAATCTCACCGACGGCATTCATAGAGCGCATAACTATGTTTTGGAACATCTGTATACCATAGTAGAGGTTTGATTTTCCACTTGCGTTTGCACCATAGATTGCTGCTACTCGTAAGAACTTTTCTTTTGTTCCTTGGATTAGATTGTACTGATGTTCTTTATATGCTGGTATGGATGTCATATCAAGAGTGATTTCATCTTTAAAAGACAAAACATTCTTCATAGAAAACTGAACTAGCACGGCATGAACCTCCTATCATTCCTATTCTGATAATAAAATAACATTTTATGCATGCCACGTCAATAAAATTACGGAAAATTCACAAAAATATTGACATAAGCAACATGTAGTGATATTCTTCATATAAATCAAATAAAAACACAATATCTTGTGCAAAACCTAAAAGCTGCATAGGGATAATGAATATATGAATAGGTAATTGCGAAACTCAGTAAAAGTATATGCGCAACTTTAACATAAGCATTAAGGAATGTATTTTTTGAAAGCCATGCAATTTAACTTAGAAAAAATCTGGTTTTAGGCGCACTTGAATAAAGCTAAAACATTATTAAGTTGGTAAGTCCTATGCTATAAGAGGCTTAAGGCTTCTGATGTATTCATGATGATGAATCTTGTCGGCAAGCACAACGGAGATAAGCTGTGTGATACCAGCAAGTATCAAGTCAGCATGCAGAGTTTTCTCGTTTCGTGTACGACGATTTGCTAAGCAAAAGTTATCCTTCATGTGATTGATTTCTCGCTCAACAGTGGTCCTGATTTTACATTCCTCAGTTCCGCGAAGAACACGGGGATAGGCACGAAGATTCTTTTCGGGATATATGTGTATCATTCGCCCGCAAGGTGACTCGGTGCATGGTTTGCTAGGCATTTGCTTCACTGAGCTAGCTAACAATTTAATAGAAAATGATTTGAATATAGTCTCTAACGCCTCAGGTTTAAGTTTGTCTCGCTGCTGTACAAAAGCGGAAGCTGTAGGCGTATCTGGAGAAGTATCATAAAAATCTAATAATTCATTTGTGATATTTCTGCTCCCCATACCAATGATTGTCAAAATGAGTTTTTCAATCGGCATTTTTCTGTTTCTTACAAAATCCTTTCCTGGAGAGACACAGAACTGTTCAATGGACTTACAAACAGTGCGTATCTCCTTTAGTAAAGTGTCTCTAACCTGTTTTGCTTTCATGTGCACCTCCTTGAAATAAAGACTTTTGCCTCTAATTTTAAGGGCCGCTTTCGCTACTTCTTATAATAATCTGTAGCGAAAGCGGCCGCACTTTTATGTTTATCTGTCAACTACTTTTTAGAAAAAAAGACCCCTACACCATTTCTGATGTAGAGATCTTTATAGTGTCATCTTAACTTAATGACATTGGCCCCGAACCTCGGCCTCCTCCAGAGAACTGAATATGAGTATCCATGCCGGCTGAGACAATCCGGCCATCTCGGGTTCCATAAAACATTGATTTCTGTCTAAAAAAAGTCCTTGACTTTTGACCCAGTATAATCAACCTGCTGATTATCCTTTTAAAAATGACAATCATAACGCCTTTTTACCTTTGAATTTTGACAATTCGAGGCTACTTTATCCTTTGAAAAATGACAATTGTCGTTGTACAATGGTATAAACAGGAGGTTTTTATGTTAAAGAGAGATATTTGGGGAAAGCTTAACGATTGGAACAATCGAAATCATCACCCCCTAGTAATAAAAGGCTTAAGACAGATTGGAAAAACATATATTGTGAAAGAATTTGGCAAGGAATTCTTTGAAAGCTGCGTATACATTGATCTTAGAGCAAATAAGACAGTGCACGGTGCTTTTGAAGGAGATTTTGACGTAGACAAAATGGTTATGTCCATTTCAGCTGTAATTACAAATGCCAAATTTGTCCCACACAAAACACTTATCATTCTTGATGAGATTCAGGATTGCCCCAATGCCAGGAGTTCCCTTAAGTATTGGGATATTGATGGCCGCTATGATGTTATTGCTACCGGAAGTTTTCTGGGCGTGAAAGGATTCCGCGAACCATATACAAGGGGCATACCTGTTGGCTATGAAGAGCAGCTGACAATGTACCCACTTTCGTTTCGCGAATTCTTAAAAAATACAGGAATAGATGAAAAAGTACTTGATTATGTTAGGGAATCTATTCATGATAAGAAAACAATAGATAAACCCATACATGAAAGTATGCGCGCTCTGTATCTGCAGTATCTTATAGTAGGTGGTATGCCTGAGGCAGTAAATACATTTTTTGAAGCTCATGACCTCAATGCTGTGAGAAATGTGCAAAAATCTATACTAAAGTCGATAAGGGATGATTTTGGACGGTATAAAGACGCTGATGGAAATGACAAGACAAACGAAGTACTTAAACTTAGGGCAGAGGCATGCCTGGATTCAATGCCATCACAGCTTTCAAAAGAATATAAGAAATTTCAGTACAGTCTTGTAAATGCTAAAGGACATTCACCGGAAAAGGCTGATGGTTTGCAATACCTGATAGATGTGGGTCTTATTGTCCGTTCATTTAACACAAGAGAGATATCATTCCCTCTCGAGGGAGCAAAAATACCAACTGAGTTCAAAGCCTTCTATTGTGATACAGGGCTACTCATATCGCAGCTTGGCGACGATATTCCTGCAAAAATTCTTTCAGGAGATTTAAGTGCTTACAAAGGAGCCATAGCAGAAAATATGGTTGCATCTGCATTTGCTACTAACGACATGAAATTATATTACTTCCATGCGCCTAGTGGATCTCCGGAACTTGACTTTCTGTTTGAAGATAAGGGCGAAACGGTGATAGTCGAATGCAAGGCTACCAATAATAGAGCAACAAGCATGAAATATGTGATCCGTAATCAGAAAAAATACGGAATTCACCCGGCAATAAAGCTTGCTGACACCAACGTAGGCGAAGGTGATGGCTTTATCACATATCCGCTTTATGCTATTGGGTTCATGGAACCAATTGTGCCAAATGCTATCATTGAACCTGTGGATATTAAGCAGCTAAAGGTCCCTGAAGACAAGTAAAATAACACCAAACCAAAGAAAAAAGTTTGGATTGAGAACGAAATCAAAGATTTCAAGCAGAAAATTTTGGATTCTATATAATTAGAAGTAATAAAGGTAAAAATATTAAGCATGAAACAATCCATTCTCTGGCTCGCCCCCTATGTCCCATACTCCAAGGTAAGGCATGCGGGTGGTAAGAACCTAAACTATTACATAAACTACATAAATGATACCGGGAAGTTCGATATCACCTTTATTGGGCTCGGATATGAGGAAGAGAAAAAGAGCGTAGCTCTTGAAGAAAAAGGTGTAAAAACGGACATATACTACCGTGATAGTTCCAAGGCTGACTACGTCATAAGGCGTATTGTCAGTAGCTTTACGTTGCTTAATCTTATGTCTGCACATGGTCTGATTTCATTAGCGATTTTATAGAAAGCATATGAATGGTAGAAAAGAGGATGACTAATGAGTGACGAGGGTCAATTTAGAAATACTAATGGAATTATCGTTAATTCACAGGATGATAGAGAACGCATGAAAAATGCCATAGAGCATGAATACGCGCATCAAATACTATACATACTTACGACGTATGGACAAATGATGCTCATGCTTGAGAAGAATAAGTAATAATCGCAACAGTATACAAAAGCATATAAGAAAACTACCTATTTACTCATATATAGATGTGGCTATTGGGGCTTCAATGGATAAAATAATAGAGGTTTTTAGAGGTGGTAAGTATGTGTATATGGATTTTGATAATTACAAATTGTTAATTGTCAAAAGGAAAAGCATTATTTTATTAGTTGCAATAGTTGATGAAGCGGCTGGTACAATTGATAAGATGTTGATAAATAGCGGTATTGCGAAAAAGTCAAAAATAGCTGATTTTGGAAATGCTAAGGATATTGTTAGGATTTATGAAATGTGTATAGAGTTCGAAGCTGTTGATCGATCAGATGTAAAAAGTATTGCTTTGGAAATATGATTGGAACAAGATTACACGTTGCTATGTTCATATTGTGAGATAGGATTTATAACTTTAAATCGATGCGGATAATTTTGGGAGGAATAAATGTATTTTTTCTTCTTTTCTGATTCTAGAAAAATGAACGATAATGAATTGATTCGTGATGCTTTTGAAGAAGTGTTCTTCAGGAAATTACGTATGGAAGGTTATTGTGACTTAAATCCAATTTTAGGCAACCCTAAGATCGAGCATCAAAAAGTTGTGATGGAAAAAGCCAAGCTGAAATATGAAGCCGAGAAAGAAGCTCTTGCCGAGCTCATCAAGCTTCGCAATGAACTCAGGAAGGATGAACTCATGGCTGCAGTTATCAAGAGTGAACATTCTTATGAAGAGATCATGGCGTTCATAAAAGGTTCCACTGAAAGTGAGGATGAATAATGCAAGAGTACTCGAGAATACTGATTGAACAATACTGCAGGACTCATAAAAGCACAAAGAAGAGTAAGTTTTTGTGGGATCTAGTTGAACTCTCATATGATATGGAGTGTGAACCTGAGGAATGGGAGGCGCTACAACTAGAACGTTATATAAATCAAGAAAGGAATCCAGAGCTAAGGGAAGCGCTCGAGGATCTTGATGAGTTTTTATTCGGATAAAAATAAGCCCTACTGAGTTGCTTGCCGAAAGCATTTCAGCAGGGCTTTGATTTTGAGTGGTAAAATGACTGGAAGTTAAGATTCTATGTTCAAAAGAATTCGGAACTGTACTACCACAAACGTTAAAAATGGTTTCAAACATAATTATTGTTTAAAACTGCGCAAAAAAGTATACTATATACAGAAAGGTGGACATAACCATGAAATTATTGAGAGTAATTGCATCGGAATTCAAAAACTGCGCAGATGATTTTGACATAAGTTTTGTTCCGTTAGCCAGGAAGACGGCAGAAGATAAAGAGTATGAATTAGAGGAAATCGCAGACGGACTTTTTGTTTTTTCCACTGTGGGAATTGTAGGAAAAAATGCATCCGGTAAAACGTCTGTCTTGGACTTGCTTAATGTGTGTTATGACATTTTAGGTACATTCAGAGTTGAGAAGAGAGAGTATAGTTTAAATAATGTTTCTCTGACGATGTATTTTTATCATGAGAATTACATTTATAAGTATTCCACAAAGCTTAGAGAAGATCCTTTAAGTGATAAAGTGCTGTTCTCTGATCAGACTATAGTTAGAAAAGCATATTACAAAAGCAAGGCCAATAGCATTTTTGAGAATGAAGGTTATGAAGCAGCAGCTTTCGAGGGTGAATTACCGGAAGATACATCCAGCATATTTTTTGTAATTAAGAAATTGGGAGTTCTTTCAGCATACAGCAAAAGTTTAGACTATGGTGTTGATGCATACTATGACTCTTTTTCTGCTAAAAAAGCATTTGGTCTATCAGATGATGTTTTGAAAAAAATAATTAGGATTTTTGATGAGAACATTACAGGCCTGGAAATGATAGATGATCATAATTACCGGTTGGGATTCTGCGGCAGAGAAGAGATACTGTCAGATAAAGAGCTCTATTTCAGAATTTCGGCAGGAACTACAAAGGGATTAGCGCTATATACATTGGTAGTTCTTTCACTAGCTAACGGATTTGACATCATAATAGACGAGATAGAGAACCATTTCCATAAGACATTGGTGGAGAACATAATCAGTTTATATAAAGACAAGAGCATCAATAAGAAAAACGCCACTTTGATATTTGCGACTCATTACTGTGAGATTCTGGATATATTCAATCGTCAGGACAATATATACATTACAAAATCAGACGAGAAAGTAAAGATCTACAACATGTATAAAGACTTCGAAGTAAGGTCGGAGTTACTTAAGAGCAAACAATTCTATAACAATGTTTTCAAAACAGCAGTTAACTACGAAGCTCTCATGGATCTGAAGAAGGAACTTAAGAAATGAGATTACTGATAATGTGTGAGGGCCCTAATGAGAAGAAGGTAGTTGATATGCTTCTTGAAAATGGATGTTTATCATTTACTGCTGATGATTTACTGGACTTGGTTCCTTATCATGTGATATTCGAGGTGTTGGGAAATTTTTAAACAGTGAGTATGAAGGGGCAAACTTAATCAAAGAAATAAAAACGCAATACGGAGACGTAATGCCCTGTAACGGAACAAAGGACAAGGAAGTAATGAGTAACCTGAACCGTCAGACTTGGGATGAACTCTGGAACAGTCCTGAAGCAGAGCAGGTAAGAAATAAAGTAAGACACTGCGACAGAAATTGCTGGATGATCGGTTCTGTATCACCTGCAATGCATAAATATATCTGGAAGCCAGCAACATGGGTTGCAGGACACAAATTCAAGGCACTCTTTACCAAGCATCCTTACAGCATGTACGAAAACAAGATCTGCTGTGACTACAGAGATGGTAAAGTTACAAAGGAGCAGCTTGATAAGTGCTCAACCTGTGACATGAACGCAGTAATAAATAACGGCCTCTCAGCAGCCAGCCAGGAGCAGCTTAAGTACAAGACCGGCGAAGAAATTGTTGATGAGGATATTTCCAGTCAGCTTAATAAGTAAAAATATGAGTTCTGCTTATCACATTGCAATGATAGGCAGGGCTCTTTTTAATTAGTAAAGTATCATTATCCAAAAAGTAAAAAGTTGTCCCAAAATAGATTATATTTGTCCCTGGATTATGTTATTATATGTTTGGAGGTGTAAATCCAATGAAAAAGCAAAATATCATTAATTTGGTGAAATACTATGTAGATAAGAATGATTCGGCCTTTCGTGCAGAGGTTGCAGAAATAGCAGCAGATTTCGGGGAACATGGAGAGGAGGATATTGGAAATTATTTATTAGATCTCATATCAACTACAGATTTTTATGTTCCACAGAATAATTATCGAGATTTGCAGTACTTAAAAAAGAATGCATTTACTAACAAGCCTTTATTGTTACCAGATGAAATTAGGGATGATGTGTTGGGAATTGTTAGGGCATCCAATAGTGATATTCGTATATCAAAGGTTCTTTTTTATGGAGTGCCAGGAACTGGTAAAACGCAATCTGCATATCAAATTGCGAGATTGCTTGATAGGGATCTTTTATCTGTGAGGATGGAAGACTTGGTAGATTCACATTTGGGACAAACACCCAAAAATATTGTAAGACTATTTGATGAAATACGTCACTTACCTTCTCAGAATGTAGTGGTATTGTTTGATGAACTTGACTCATTAGTGATGAATAGAATCAATGATAAGGATTTACGTGAAATGGGAAGGGTGACATCTACATTTCTTAAGGAATTGGATACTTTATCGGATCAGATAATGATTATTGCAACGACAAACCTTATAGATTCATTTGATAAGGCATTACTCAGAAGATTTGACGGATTAGTTTCTTTTGATAGATATAGCAAGGATGATTTGATAGATATAGCAAATTCTATTTTGCAACAATTGTTAAAGAAGAGTAAAACAAGTAAGTCAGATATGAGATTGTTTAATAAAATACTTAGAAATATGGATAAGATTCCTTATCCAGGAGAAATGTTTCAAATAATTAAGGTATCGTTGGCTTTTGCTGATGATTCTAATGAATATGATTATCTTAGGCGATTATATATGGAACTAACTCATGATACGGATATTTCGATTAAGAGGTTATCCGAAGAGGGCTACACTACTAGAGAAATTGAGGTGATTACGAGGGTGTCTAAAAGTAGTGTATCAAGGAAAATAAGGGAGATTTAAAATGAATAGTTTGTTGGGGATAAAAATGCCATATAATCACGAGCCCAATAGCAAGAGACCAGGGGCTAGGAATATAAAAAAAGCAAATTTTGTTTATGCGGATCACATTTTAAAGCTGATAGCAGATTTAAATAAAATAAAGTCATACTATGAGGAGGTTGATAATTATATAGATGGTTGCCTAATCGATGTATATTATAACGATATTATTGCTAAAAGCGGACGCATACAAGAAATATTAAAGTTTAAGAGTGATTGTAATAAATCTATAGTAGGGGCGAGATTCACGGAATCACAGGATGATCCTAAGCATATTATTACCCACTATGTTTCTGCAAAAGAAATAGAAGAAGCTATTCATAAACTTCAATTAGCTTACGACTTCATAGATACTGAATTAGGAGGATGTGCAAATAGTGAGAATTTTAGAGCGGATAATACTGCTATAAACTATCCGCAGAAACCATATAATAAAAGCAAAATAAGGAATACTATTATTGACTGCTCAGTCATAGATGGATTTGCTATACCAAATGTTGTGAAGGGTGCTGAAATAAAAGATCGCGTAATCCTGACATTTTATAATACAAAAAATGATTTAGATACTTTGTTTGAAAGAATTGGTATTGATAGTGCTAAGTATATATATAGTCCTGCGGGGAAAAATTCGATATCTGCGTCAGTAGAATTGTTCAACTATTTGGTTGAGAAAGTACCATATCTTATTTCGATGGTAGCAACTGATATATCTAAAATTGATTATGCTAATGACGGTAAATATTCCCAAAATAAAATTCCGATACCAAAGCCCAATAATGAGCCAGTTATAGGTGTTATAGATACTTTATTCGATAAAAATGTATATTTCGGAGAATGGGTTGATTACAGAGAAACACTGGAGTTATATGAGCAGCATAGTACAAAAAAAGAGCACTATGAACATGGAACAGCGGTGTCATCTATTATAGTGGATGGTCCTACTCTAAATCCATGGTTGGATGATGGCTTGGGAAGGTTTAGGGTAAGGCATTTTGGAGTCTGCGCAGGGACAATTTCACCTACTAGATTGATCTATAAGATTGAGAAAATTGTTAATGAAAATCAAGATATTCACGTTTGGAATTTATGCTTGGGAACGAATGAAGAAGTATCAAAAAACTTTATTTCTTTTGATGCAGCAGCATTGGATGAGATACAGGAAAAGAAGAATGTTATTTTTGTGGTTGCGGGTACGAATGATAATAGATCGCAAAAAAAAGATTATTTGAGGATAGGATCACCGGCAGACTCTCTGAATGCTATTGTAGTTAACTCTGTAAAGAGAGATGGGACTCCGGCTAGTTATTCCCGTAGTGGAAAAATACTCTCCTTTTTTAATAAACCGGATGTTTCCTATTATGGAGGAGATTATGAAGATAATGAACGTATTAATGTATGTACTAATAAGGGGATTGATAAACAGTATGGTACATCTTTTGCTGCGCCTTGGATTTCAAGAAAAATGTGCTACTTGATTGAAGTTTTAGGATTCACGAGAGAAACTGCTAAGGCGCTGATTATAGATTCAGCTGCCGGATGGGAATATAAACAGGGTAATTATAGGTATCAGAATGTGATTGGGTATGGTGTTGTTCCGAGAGATATATCGGCTATTACTACATGTGAGGATTCTGAAATTAAATTTGTTATGCAGGGGATATCAGATTCGTATGTGACCTCTAATTATGCTATACCTGTACCTAAGGATGAGAATGGGAATAATCCGTACGTGGCCAGAGCAACATTATGCTATTTCCCTGAATGCAACAGGCTAGAAGGCGTTGATTATACCCAAAGAGAATTGTCGTTGAAGTTTGGTAGGGTTAGCTCAGATGGAATAGTTGATATAAATAAGAATATACAGGACGAAGAAGGAGAATATAGTAGCGAACGAAGAGCCAGAAATGAATTTAGAAAGTGGGATAATACAAAATTCATTTCAAGTCTCTATCGAGAGAAGGGAATGAAATCACTTAAGAATTATGGTGAGGGATTATGGGGGGTGACCCTTACGTCCAAGGAACGCAGAAGATATGCGCTAAAAAAAGAGCTTAGATTTGGGATGGTGATAACCGTCCGAAATATAAAAGGTGTCAATAAAATTAATGATTTTAAGCATGCTTGTTTGCTTAGAGGATATATTGTAAACGAGATAAATGCGACTAACCAAAACGAGATATATCAGAAGGCGCAGGAAGAAATTGTACTTGAGTAGGATAGTAAGTAAACGGATTTGTAGCATCTGTATTTAAGAGAAGATGTTAAAAAATGAGGGGCCTACTATGATGAAGCGATATGGCATATTTGTGAGCTCGACATATAAGGATCTGAAAAAGGAGCGTGATGTTGTCCGTAAAGCCCTATTAGATATGGGACATTTTCCAATGGGAATGGAGGCGTTTCCTGCAATTGATCAGGAGCAGTTCGAATATATTAAGAAAACAATTGATATAGCGGATTATTATGTCTTGATACTTGGGGGACATGTAGGAACAATTGACCCTCAAACAAAAAAGAGTTATACGCAAATGGAGTACGAGTATGCGTGTGAAAAGAAAATACCAATTATTGTCTTTGTGAAACTTGGAAAAGATGGAGAACCGGTGGTGCTTGAAGAGACGGTAACTAAACAGAGGCAATATAAAAAGTTTTTGAAGCTTGCGCAGACGGGAAGGATAAGAAAAGGATTTAAAAAGAAGGAGGAATTATCAGGGCTCATTATACAGTCGTTAGCTGAGGAAATATGCGTGCATCCACGAAGTGGATGGAAAAGAGATTATAAAATTCCAAGTGTATCAGATAAAAGGCTCCTTATGAGAGGGAGGCTTCTGTTCAACCTAGTAATAGGTAAAAGTATTTATCGCTTCAATGGAAGAAACAAAGAAATAGAAATCCCTGAATTTGGTATATCTTACAAAATCACATATGGCAAGGGAACGCAGGGGACATTCAGACTTATTATAGATACCGGTAAATGTGCTAAGGATTTTTATCAAGAAGTGCCCAAGGATTTTTTTGACGAAGATGAGCTATTGGCTAAAGGTTATAAGATGCAAATTTCTTTAGCTACGCTGGGCAATATGGATGATGTGTTGCTATTCTTTTCGGTAGGGGACTTGATGTGCACTCTGGTGACAAGAATATATAGGATAACTGATGTTGGAATCATATTTCTTAAAGAAATATACGGACAGAGTTTTATGTATTTGGATTACGGAATAGATGTTCCATACGGAAGTCAAGGTTTATATGAATCTTATGCGTATTACGAGGGAGATATTGTCCATGTAGATGATGCAACAACTGTTTCGTTTGGGTAAAACTACATTTCTATGTCCATTTAATTGCGAACTCTATAAAGCGGATTTTGTATGCATATTTGAGAAAGGACAAGTGATGGATAATAAAGTCGAAAAAATAATTAAATCAGCAAATGAATTTTATGAAGCCTTAAAAAAGGATCCTAATAGCAGAGATAGATCATGGGAACACTGTTACAAAAGCTTTCATGATGCAAGGTACGAAGAAAATCCTGACTACGATTATCTGAGCTTGCTGCTGGCATTCTATCTTGCCAGTTGGGGCATGTACCGGGCATCTTCTTTCTTGATTCAAAAAGATTATAAGGTGCATACTCCTGTGGTTGAAGAAATATTGAAAGAGAAATATAACTGCTTATTTGGAATTGATTGTGACAAGCTGAATCAGTCGGATATTAAAACTACTTTGTCAGATATAGATACAATTATGAGAGATTACTATAGAAGTGTACGTAAAAAAGTGAGAGAAACGGAGGCTAAGTATAAGGTGTCCGATATTCTGATTACAAAGATTCTGCTGGGAACTTTGGGATGTGTGCCGGCATATGATCAGTGCTTTGTTGCTGGACTTAGGGAGCTTGGAATATCATCTAATGTAAATTATGGTGAAGAATCACTGTCAAAGTTAGTGGAGTTCTATGAAAGTGACAAAAAAAGATTTGAGAAAACAAGAAAGAAATTTAAGGCATACGATCTAGAATATCCACAGATGAAACTTTTAGATATGGGAATTTGGCAGATTGGTGCCAGTAAGCAAGATGAAAAGCGTAAGAAACAACAGCAATAGGAGTATTAGCATGATAAAGGTTATATCAAAATTGAAAGAATAGCAATAAGTTTAAATGCCCCCACTAGATATTCACTCCCAAATATGCTAGATTATATCCGTTAGTTATAAGCACTGTTTGGCAGGGGAAAGCCAAACAGTGCTTTGTGATGTTTAAAAACACATAGGAGAGATAAACAATTATGAAGGGAATAATCCTTGCCGGAGGTTCCGGAACAAGACTTTATCCGTTAACAAGAGCAATTTCAAAGCAGATTATGCCGGTTTATGACAAACCGATGATTTACTATCCCTTATCAACACTTATGCTTGCAGGTATAAGAGAAGTACTTATTATTTCAACTCCAAGAGACCTTCCTATTTTTGAAGACCTCTTCGGAACAGGCGAGCAGCTTGGAATGTCATTCACGTATGCTATTCAGGAGCAGCCAAGAGGACTTGCCGATGCATTTATTATCGGTGAGAAATTCATTGGAAGCGACTCTGTAGCACTTGTCCTTGGAGATAACATCTTCTATGGTCAGAGCTTTAGTAAGCTTCTTAAGGAAGTTGCATCAAGAGAAAAGGGCGCAACAATATTCGGATATTATGTTCGTGATCCCAGAGAATACGGCGTTGTAGAATTTGATGAAAACGGCAAGGCTCTTTCAATAGAAGAAAAGCCAGAGCACCCAAAGAGCAACTATGCTGTACCCGGACTTTATTTCTATGACAATGATGTAATAGAGATTGCAAAAAACGTTAAACCCTCAGCCAGAGGCGAAATAGAAATCACAAGCGTCAATAACGAGTACCTCAGAAGAGGAACACTTCGTGTAGAAACTATGGGACGAGGCTTTGCATGGCTTGATACAGGAAATCACGATTCACTGCTTGATGCAGCTGACTTTGTATGCGCTTTCCAGAAGAGACAGGGACTTTATGTTTCATGTATCGAAGAGATTGCTTACAAGAGAGGTTTCATAGATAAGGAGCAGCTTCTTAAACTTGCAGAACCCCTTATGAAAACTGATTATGGTAAATATTTACAAGAGGTTGCAAACGGACTCTGATGAGACAACCGGGATAATTCAATAAAAACTAATGTGGAAAACAAGGTTATCTTGAGCCACTATGCAATATGTAATAACATATCGTATCTTACCATATAAAAAGCAGAAAGAAGGAAAAGAATGAGAACATATCTAGTTACGGGCGGGGCCGGATTCATTGGCTCCAACTACATTCACTACATGTTTAAGAAATACGACAATGACATCCGTATCATTAACGTGGATGCCCTTACTTATGCAGGTAATCTCGAAAACCTGAAAGACATCGAAGGAAGAGACAACTACACCTTTGTTAAGGCCAATATCTGTGACAGAGATGCAATAAATAAGATCTTCGAGGAGAATGACATCGACCGCGTTGTTCATTTTGCAGCTGAGAGTCATGTTGACAGATCAATCGTTAATCCCGAGATCTTCGTTGAGACCAATGTACTTGGTACAGCTACAATGCTTAACGCAGCTAAGAAGGCATGGGAGCTTCATGATGGAAGCTTTAAGGAAGGCAAGAAATTCCTTCATGTAAGTACTGATGAAGTATACGGTTCACTTCCTGAGGATCCTGATGCATATTTCTATGAGACAACACCTTATGATCCTCACAGCCCTTACTCAGCAAGTAAGGCAAGCTCAGATATGCATGTTAAGGCTTATATGGACACATATAAGTTCCCTGCAAATATTACAAACTGCTCTAACAACTACGGACCTTACCAGTTCCCTGAGAAGCTTATACCTCTTATGATCCACAATGCACTTGAGGGCAAGCAGCTTCCTGTTTACGGTGATGGTAAGAATGTTCGTGACTGGCTCTATGTTGAAGATCATGCCAAGGCAATCGATATGGTTCAGGAGCAGGGCAGACTTTTTGAGACCTATAACATCGGCGGACACAATGAGAAGCAGAACATTGAGATCGTTCAGACAATCATCGACGTACTCAGAGAGTCCCTTGATGATTCAGATCCCAGAAAAGAGAAGCTTACCTACGACCTCATCACTTATGTTGAGGACAGAAAGGGTCACGATCGTCGTTATGCAATCGCGCCTGACAAGATCAAGGCTGAGATCGGCTGGGAGCCTGAGACCATGTTCAAGGAAGGTATCAGAAAGACCATTAAGTGGTTCTTTGCACATGAGGACTGGATGGAGCATGTAACAAGCGGCGACTATCAGAAGTACTACGATGGTATGTACGGTGGAAAAATTAAATAATTAATGTTATATTACATAATGCATGGGGAGCTCTGTGTGGCGTATGGCCAGACAGAGCTTCATAATGTAAAAGAGCATCAATCAAAATAACAAGTAGAGTTATACCCACTATTTCAAGGAGCGTTAATATGAAAGGAATTATTCTCGCCGGAGGCTCCGGCACCAGACTATATCCACTTACAAGAGCAATATCAAAGCAGATAATGCCTGTTTATGACAAGCCAATGATATATTACCCGCTGTCAACTCTTATGTTGGCAGGTATAAGGGAGGTTCTTATTATCTCTACACCCAGAGATCTGCCTATATTCGAGGATCTTTTCGGAACAGGTGAGCAGCTTGGAATGAGCTTTTCATATGCTATTCAGGAGGAGCCCAGAGGTCTTGCTGATGCATTCATCATCGGTGAGAGCTTCATCGGTAGTGACAGTGTTGCTCTGGTTCTTGGAGACAATATTTTCTATGGTCAGAGCTTCAGTAAGCTCCTTAGAGAGGTTGCTTCAAGAGAAAAGGGAGCTACAATCTTTGGTTACTATGTTCGTGATCCCAGAGAATACGGCGTTGTTGAGTTTGATGAGAATGGTAAGGCACTTTCCATCGAGGAGAAGCCCGAGCATCCCAGGAGCAACTACGCAGTTCCCGGACTTTATTTCTATGACAATGATGTAATTGATATAGCTAAGAATGTTAAACCTTCCGCAAGAGGCGAAATCGAGATCACAAGCGTTAACAACGAGTATCTTCGCCGCGGAACACTTAGAGTAGAGACCATGGGACGAGGCTTTGCATGGCTTGATACAGGTAACCACGATTCCCTGCTCGATGCGGCAGATTTTGTTTGCGCATTCCAGAAGAGGCAGGGACTCTATGTATCCTGTATCGAAGAGATTGCATACAAGAGAGGATTTATTACTAAGGAACAACTCATTAAGCTTGCTGAACCACTTATGAAAACCGATTACGGAAAATATCTTATTGAAGTATCAAAAGGATTATAATATAGCAGGCTAATAACCATAGCATTTACGAAAGGACTATTAACAATGGGAAAAATTACAGTTGAAACATGTGAAATAGAAGGACTTAAAGTTATCACACCACAGGTTTTTGGTGACAGTAGAGGCTATTTCATGGAAACATACTCTAAGCGTGATTTTGTTGAGGCTGGAATAGATATGGAATTTGTACAAGACAATCAGTCTGCATCAAAAAGAGGCGTTCTTAGAGGATTGCATTTTCAGAAGAACTTTCCTCAGGACAAATTGGTAAGAGTAATAAATGGAGAAGTGTTTGATGTCGCTGTAGACTTACGAGAAAATTCTAAGACCTATGGAAAGTGGTTTGGAGTGACGCTTTCAGCTGAGAACAAGAAACAGTTCTTTATTCCTAAAGGATTTGCACATGGATTTCTGGTCCTTTCTGACTATGCTGAATTTGCATATAAATGCACAGATTTCTATCATCCTGATGATGAGGGAGGCCTCCTTTGGAATGACCCGGAAATAGGGGTTGAATGGCCCTATCAGGATGGAGTGGAACTCATAATGTCTGACAAAGATAAGAAATGGGGAACACTTAATAGTTTGAAATAAATGTCTGAATCTATAAGACATCACGAAAGAAGTTATATGGGAAACGTTTTAATAGTTTATACTGCCCAAATACCGACTGTTGATTTGATATGTGGATTAATGAAGAATTACTCGCTAAGAAGCGGACGCAATATAATCTCGAAGCCGGTATTTGAGGTAAAAACTGAAGATATTAGAAATGCAGATTCTGTACTTGCAATCAGGCCATTTGAAGTTGGGATTTATCGTGTAATATGTGCCGCGAAAGATGCTGGAAAAAAAGTAATAGTTTATTTGGATGATGATTTATTGAATGTTCCGAATGAATATGCCAGCAGATTAAGACAAGTATTGGCTAATACTACCTATTCCAGAAATAGTGAATACCTGAAAAAAAGCTTAGCGCTATGCGATGTATTGTGGGGATCTAACACTATACTCCTTAATAAATATGAAAAGTACATTATTAATGGTAGAACAGCATTAACAGATGTAACAGTTAATGCTACGCAGTTTAAGCCAATCGCGGACAATGATGGCAGAATAGTAATATTATTTGCTGGAAGCGGAGATCACGCACAGTATCTAAACGATAGAGTTATTCCGGCAATAAATAATGTCCAGAAAAAAAGTGGAAATATAAGATTTGTATGCGTGGGAGTTGATCCTTCATTATTAAAGGACTGTTTGGCAGAAACACAATATTATCCCTGGTTAAGCAACTATGAAGCATATAACAATTTGATGCAGAGTATGCATTATGATATAGCAGTTGCTCCGCTGAAGGATGGTGACTTCTATAGATGCAAGTACTTTAATAAATTCATAGAATATACCAAGCTTGGAGTGGTTGGAATATATCATAATGATTACCCATATAAACTTATAATTGAAGATGGTATAAATGGAGTTTTGGCGGACGATTCAGTAGAATCATGGACTTCAAAGATTGAATATCTGATAGACAATGCTGAAGCAAGAAAACATATGGTAAAAAATGCTCAGAAATTGTGCGTTGACAGATTTTCTGATGAAAACTTGGCGAAGGAGATTAGCAAAAATATTCCGGAGTTTTTATACGATAATGATAATAATGGCAAGGTGAAATATAAACCTACTATATTTATGAATTGCCTTAGAAAAAATGTTACTGAATTTGTTGAGCAATATGAGTATAGAAGAACTAAGAAAAAGATGGAAGATAAAAAGGTACGAATTCTATTAGTAACTGCTGGATATACGACTACCAACGTATTATTGGAAAATATGCTACAGTTGGTTGCGCAAAAGACGGAGGCAATACTAAAAAGTAAAGACAGCTCAATAGTCACAGCAGGGGATATACGAGATTCAGACATCATTTTTTTTACGCGTGGTGCAGAGTATTTTATGTCAAAAATAGCCGAATCAGCTAATTTGGCAGGAAGAAGAACGGTCTTATATTTAGATGATGATTTATACGGTATTTATCAAGGAACCGTTGAAGGCGATGCACTTCTAAAATGCCTAAATAATTGTGATATACTATGGTCTTCAAATGATTATATATGTAAAAAGTATTTGCAGTATAACAAAGACATCAAAGTTGTCACTGAAAAAGTATTTGAACCAATAGTAAAACTTGACGATGTAGTAAAGGTTGACAGAGGGTATAAAATATTATTTGCGGGTTCACCATCTCATAAAGATAACCTACAAAAAATAATAATACCAGCATTAAATAAACTACATAGAATGAATATTGATTTTACAGCGGTTTTTGCAGGATTTAGGGATGGACAGCTGGAGTCTTGTGAATTCAATACTGAGTATATTCCGTGGACTACTGATGCAGACGAATATAGAAGATTTGTCAAAAAAAAAGGCTGCCACATAGGAATAGCAATAATTACAGATAATGAGTTTGGTAACTGCAAATATTATAATAAATATTTGGAATATTCTCGAATGGGTATAGCAGGAATATATTCTGATGTCTATCCATATAGAATGGTTGTAAAGAATGATGTAAATGGTATACTTGTTAAGAATGATGTGGATTCATGGGCTGAAGCGATAGAAAAACTAATGACTAATGAAGCTTTGAGACTTAGCATGGTTGAGAATTCACAAAAGAATCTTAGAGAAGATTTCAAAATCGAAGATGCAGTAGACAGGCTATGTGACAAAATACCTGAAATAAGGTACTATAAATCTGTTGATCACAAGGTTAATTATCATTCATTTAGAGTGATGAATTATATTAGATTTGTTTGGCGTAAGTTGCTGTATTAAGGAGGTAAAAATGGCTATACAGTTATTTAAAGCAAAATATGAAGTAGATGAGTGTCTTGAAGAAATAAGAGAGTGCTTGGAAGTTGGTTGGACTGGTCTTGGATTTAAGACTGTTCAGTTTGAGGATGCATGGAAGGAATATACAGGTCTTCCTTTTGCACATTATCTTAATTCTTCTACAATTGGTTTATATCTGGCTGTTGAGATATTAAAGGAAGAGAACGGATGGCAGGACGGTGATGAGGTAATTACTACACCCCTTACATTTGTTTCAACCAACCATGCAATTCTTAAATCAAATCTCAAGGCTGTTTTTGCTGATATCGATGATACAATGTGCCTTGATCCTAAATCTGTAAGAGAGAGAATCTCAGATAAGACTAAAGCTATCATGTATGTTGGACTTGGTGGAAATACAGGTAACTATAAAGAAATCGTTAAAATTTGTAAGGAGAATAACCTTAAGCTTATCCTTGATGCTGCTCATATGGCAGGTACAAGAGTTGACGGTGAGATTCCTGGATCAGAAGCAGATGTAGTTATCTATTCATTCCAAGCTGTTAAGAACCTTCCCACTGGTGATAGTGGAATGATTTGCTTCAAGAACGGTAACTATGATGAGATTGTTAGAAAGAAGGCATGGCTTGGTATCAACAAGGATACATATGCTAGAACAACTAACATGGGTAACTACAAGTGGAAGTATGATGTAGAGTATGTAGGCGACAAGGCTCACGGTAACTCAATCATGGCTTCTATTGGTAAGGTACAGCTTAAGTATCTTGACAGAGATAATGCATACAGACGTCAGCTTGTTAGATGGTACATGGAGAGACTTTCAAAGTATTCTGATAAGATCAAGTTTGTAAGAATTGAAGATGGCTGTGAATCTTCATGCCATTTATTCCAGATTCTTGTTGAGAACAGGGATGAGCTTATGCTTTTCCTAAATGCAAATGAGATTTTCCCTGGTGTTCACTATGCTGATAATACTAACTACAGAATGTATTCATATGCTAAAGGAACATGTCCTTATGCAGAGTATGTAAGTGATCATACTTTGACACTTCCCATGAATCTTTATCTTACATATGATGATGTACAGTATATTTGTGATAAAGTAATTGAATTCGTGGAAAAAAACTAAGGTGATTTATGAATCATAATTACAATATGCAGTCAGAAGGCGTAAAACTAACGCCTATGACTGCACAAGATAGCGAAAAATATAGAATTCTAAGGAATCGGAAAGATAACATTTCATTTTTCTTTTCTGGAAAAGAGATAACAAGCGATCAGCAGGCTGCGTGGTATAAGAAATATCTAGATGATGATACCCAATATATGTTTAGCATATATGAGAAAAACTCAGACAATTATATTGGGGGAATTGGCATATATGATATAGATACCGATAAAAGAACTGCTGAAGTCGGAAGAATAATAGTGGATAGAGAAATAGCCGGGGGCAAACATTATGGCGCTGCGGCTATTTCGTTGTTGATAGAATTGGCAAGGAATGAATTAAAACTGAATTCATTATATGCCAATATCTATTCTACTAATAAGACAAGTTTGAAGTCGTTTCTTAGGGCGGGCTTTGTTGAAGACTCAGTAAATGATTCTGTTACAAAAGTAGTTATATGTTTAGGTGAATGATGAAGTATTTGAATAATTATTTTAAAGGTTTATATAAAGACAGATATGTTTTGGTAAGCTTGGTTAAGCAAGATTTGCAGATGAAATATAATCGCTCGGTTTTAGGAGTAGCGTGGCAGCTTATCACACCATTGGGATTATCTATCATAATTGGTTCTATATATGCTATTATCTATGGCATGGAGCCAAGTGGCCTAATCCCGGTCCTTTTTTCTGGTTTGAATCCATGGCTGTTTATTAGTGGAAGTGCAGATGGAGGAACAAGTGCATATATTAATGCAGAAGGATATTTGAAACAGACACAGGTAAGTCCGCAGATATTTCCAATAAGAGTAGTGTTAGTTGCATTTGTTAATCTGATCTATAGCATGATTGCATTCTTTTTAGTTTATCTGGTTCTTAGTCCATCTAGTTTTGGACTTCAGATGCTGTGGTTTTTTCCTGGAATGATTGTTATTTTGCTTGCAGGAATGACAATTGCAAATCTATCAAGTGCGATTACTATACATTTTAGAGATTTTCAGCCGTTACAGAGTCTGTTATTACAGGGACTGTTTTACATTACTCCCATTATCTATACTACCGCTATGATGGATGAGAGAGGATATTCCATAGTTTATAGAATTAATCCCTTCTATTATTTCATTAACGTAGTTAGGACTCCAGCTTTGGGAACTGCTGTAAATGCGCAGTTTTTGCAGGAGTTTGGATGTGTTTTTGTTGTTACTCTGATAGCATTCCTGATTAGTGCGGTTCTTACTATGAAGAATAATCACGGAATTGCGATGAAATTATAAACAGGTGTATATATGAGTAGTATTGAATTAAAAAATATCGGGCTAGAATTTAATGTTTGGCATCAGAGAAGTATAAAGGATATTTTGGTGCCGGGCAGTAACAAATTCAGTTCCTTTGAGAATGGTAAAGTAAAAGCCCTGGATAACATCACACTATCACTTAAGGATGGTGACAGGCTGGCTATAGTTGGACATAACGGAGCGGGAAAGAGTACGCTCCTTAAATTGATATCAGGAATATATCCTCCAAAAGAAGGCACAATGTCGGTTGAAGGTAATATTTCAAGTATGTTTGAGCTTGCTACCGGTTTCGAGATGGAGCAAACCGGCTGGAATAATATGAGACTCAGAGGTTTGATGCTAGGGCTCACTCCGAAAGAAATAGATGCAAAGATGCAGGAGATAGCAGATTTTTCTGAGTTGGGTAACTACCTTAATATGCCAGTTAAGTACTATTCTTCTGGTATGTTTGTTCGTTTGGCATTTTCTATATCCACCTCAATTGAACCAGATATTCTTCTGCTAGATGAGATTATCGCTGCCGGCGATGCAGGTTTTATTCAAAAAGCCAATGAGAGATTGCAGGGAATGGTAAGTAATTCTAAGATAATGGTTCTTGTTACCCATAGTATGGAATCAGCTGTAGAAATGTGTAATAGGTGCATCTGGATGGAAGGCGGAAAGATTATGCTGTCAGGTGATCCAGAATATGTAACAGAAGAGTATCTAAAGGCATCTGTTGGCTAAGATAATTAACTGTAAGGAACTTAACAATTATATCAAAAAGGACAAAAGATGAAAGTCAGAGACATACTTAGAATTTGTAAGCCGGTATGGAATAATAATAATTCTACAAATGAAGAGAAGGCACCTCTTTATTCAGTTTTGCTACCTACATTTAGGAGAGCTCAAAGTGGTCTGTTTGCAAAGTGTGTCGAATCAGTACTAAATCAGACATTTAAGGACTTTGAACTTATAATCATAGATGATGCATCTACTGATGGTACGGAAGATATAATTAAAAAGTTTATGAAAAAAGATTCGCGCGTTAAAACGATCAGGCATACCTATAATGTAGGATTGCCTGCAATTAGCGAATATGAAGGTTTTATGAAGGCTAGAGGAAAATACATAGCCTTCATTTTTGATGATTGCACATGGGATAAAAAGTATCTTAAAAACCTTACAGAATATATTCAGGAAACGGATGCAAAAGTGATCGTCAGTCCAGTTCAATTTTTTAAAAATGGCAAAAAGAATGACGAGATGGGCACACCTTCACAGTTTGAGCTTTTTGATCTAGCACAAGCTAATTTTATACCTAACAGTGGTGTTGTGGTTGACAGATGCGTATTAGAAGATAAAAGAGTAGGACTCTATGATCCACATATAATTCAGATCAGGGTATGTGACTGGATGCTGTGGAAACGTGTGGAGAAGTATTATCTTATACATTCAACTAATATCAATGGTGGCACGGAATTAGGATGCAAATTGCGTGATTCTCTGGGAAACAACTATGATTTTAATGAATTTTCAACTTTAGAGAGAGAAGTTGAATCCAGAGAAATGGACTTATCTCCATCTGGCTATGAGGATATAGATATAATTGAATATAGCCAGAATGCTTCAAAAATGTATGTCGAATCTATTACAGAAGCGCTAAAAAAATTCACTCAAAAGGAGTGGTTTTCGAAGATAGCAAACGAAATAAGTGACAATTGCCAATATACTGATTTTCGTCATAGGAGAAGGATTGGCGTAATTGGTCAGATGGGTGCTACTATGGGCCTATGCATACAAAGATTTACTGAAAGAAATAGTGACTTTGTATTTAAATATGTAGGTCTGGTTTATGACGAAATAGAGCTGTTGGATATGGATGCAGCTTTAATAGTAAGAGTCGAGGAATATAAGCAGAATAATATTGAATTATGCAAGAAGTACAATATACCCTTCTTCTATTTTGCAGATGATAATTTTGTTTCATTGTATTTGGAGGGTATATTTAGAGGCTCTGTTGAAAAAGAAGCATACAATTGGCAGAATGGACACTTGAAGGAATATGATAAAGTTTTGCTATCCACTGATCCTCTTAGAAATTATATTGTAGAACATGGATTCGTAGATGAGGATAAAGCAGTAACATTTCCATGTGTAGTTGATACTGAAGGCTTTTCTTTGAACCATTTTGAAGGCGATGAGATAACACTGGCATTTCTTGGTGGACTCGGAAGAGTAGAATTCTTTAAGACAGAAATATTACCTCATATCAAGGAATTTGCAAATGATAAAAAAGTGAGACTTGTTTGTGCATTCAAAGATAAGTATAACGGTGAAGATTTTGGAAATATTGAGATGATATTTCTAGAAGCATCCAATAGTGTTCAGCATATTTTGGAGAATGCAAAACGGTATAATATTTCAGTGTTACTGCATTTCGGTAAGGATGAAGGTAACAATGAGTTTAAAACCACTAATGCTATGTGGAATGCATTATATCTTGGGGCAACATTGGTTGCAAATAATGTAAGACCATTTAATGTTGATGAATTGAAGAACTGTCTTACAATAATTGACAAATATGACACGATTTCTGATGTACTGACAGATTTAATTAGTGATAAGGATAGACAAAAAAGTTTATTTAGTAATGCTCTGGAATTTACACGTGAGCATAACAACTACAGTATTGCTGAAAAAGTCTTTTCTGAAGTGATGAGAGATATTAAACCAACTTCAAATTATGCCTTGCTAAAGAGATACTCTGTTTTTTCAGCAGAAAAGCAGGAACTAGCCAATTCTAGTACCAGGTCATTTATGGATGAGGCTATTAATTTTCCTGGTAAGATTCGTAAAAAAAGGAAATATAAAATTACCAGTAGAAAATACAGACCACAAAGGATTGGACTGTGCTTTGCAAAGTGCTATGAGGAATACGCTTCTGGAGAAGTTACAGTAACGGTTAAGGATATGAAGGGCAACAAGTTATGTAATGAGACAAAACCTTTTGCCTTACTTAAATGGAATGATTGGACATATTTTAAGATGGAAGGTGCAGAAAATATGATGAACAAGATGCTTAATGTAGAGATATCCTGTCGATACGACGAAGGAAGTGTTGGAATTGGAGTTTTTGAAGTATCACTTGGTGAAACCAATCGTTTTTGGCAAATCTATATATCGCGTATTAAAAGGATGGGCATAAATGTATTGTTAGCTGATTGTTGATGCACTATTTAAGGAGGGAGACTATGAAAATATATCTTAGACCAATAACAGAAGAAGATGGGGTTTTGATTGTTAAGTGGAGGAACAGTCCAAATGTTTCTATGCACTGTTTTAACAGAAGACCTGTGACTTTAGAATCTAACAAAGCTTTTTTTCACGAACAGGTTGAAACAGGACGTTATAAACAATACATTGTTGAGAGAATAGAGGAATTTACAGGTGTTGTGGTATATCCTATAGCAACTGTATATTTGAAGGATATAGATAGAATTAATAGGAGATGTGAGTTATGCATATTCACCAGCGATGATGAAGAATGGAATACCGAAAGCCAGTCATTAGCTATTAAAAAGCTTTTATTCATTGCGTTTGAGGAATTGGGAATGCATAAAGTATATTCTTATGTCTTTACCCGATACGAGGATGAAAGGCAGTTACTGGAAAGTGCAAAATTTAAAGTAGAGAATACTCTAAAGGAAGAAGCTTTAGGTATTGATGGTACTTATGATGATGCATATAGAATGGTAATATATGAAGCTGATTATAAGCAGGAAGAGTTTAAACTATAATTACTGCTAGGCATTAAGGGAGGGGACATATTATGAAAAGAGAAAAAGAATTAACAGAATTTTTTTTGGTATTTATAATAATATGCCTGCCGATTATTTTGTTTTGGAAATATCTAAATGGTTCAACTAACTTTGTGCTGGGTGATATTGCTAGCGATAATATTTTTCAGACTTATCCTCAAATGGTCCATATAGCAAGCAGAATAGCTTCTGGCGAATATGACTTTGGATATTCTTTTATGAATGGATTGGGAAGCGCAGAAGGACCAATAGTATTAGGATTAGCGAATTGGTTTTGCCTTTTTGGAGTTGACAAAGTCGCATATTTATCAGGAGTTAGCATTGTAATTAAGATAATTGCATCTGGAGTTCTAATGTATCTTTGGACAAAGGAAATTGGAATTACCGGAATAAAGGCAATGATTTTAGTATTGGGATACGAATTCAATGCAATGCTCATTACAAGGGCAGCATGGATATCATATCCCAATGTTGCAATTTTGGTGGCTCTAAATCTATACCTTGCTGAGAGATTACTTAATAATATTTGTATATTTAATTTTCTATTTCTATACAGTTCGTTATTTATTTCATACAGTGAATTGGGAACATTCTATTCGATTGAATATGGAGCAATGTTGCTCATATATTTGGTTATTAGATTGATATATATAAAACACCTGAATATTAGAAGAGTATTGTGTGTTATTGGTGGATTTCTATGTGCTGCGGGTATATTTGTATTAAGCAAATTGGGTTCAGTCTTTTCGTCCGAAAGATTCAGTGGAAATCTCAATAATTGGTTGAGTCTGTTACCAAAGTGGTACGAAGGGATAGAAATATCCTATTTGGAGGAGGCATTTGAGAGAACTGTTGGTCAGAGTATAGGTGGCATTTTTATAGATTATATAGGTTCAAATAATCTATTAGGAGGGCCTGCTCTGTATTGTGGTATTCTTTTGTTTTTGCTGGTTCCTGTGGCATTTTATAATTTGGACAGAGTGCAGAAATGCTTTTTTGGATTTCTTTATGCTTTCTCAATATTGTATTTATGTGTTCCGGTAGTGAATATCGCATTTAATGGTTTTGCATTTAATGAAATGGGATATAAACTTACTTCATATTGGATTTCATTAGCTAATTTATTTTGTGTAACTATATTTTTATACAACATAGAGAGGGGAAGAATAAAAAGCAAAAGCATTTGGGTCTTTAATGGAACAATAATTATATACACGGTTATAATGCTACTTATTCTTTGGGATGAAAAAGTTGCACGTATAAGTGACTTTTGGATCAGCATGAGTCTAATAATGCTATATGCTATTATAATAAACATATATGGCAAAACCAGAAATGAGAAGGCTGCCTATTTGATGTTATTGTTATTATGTGTCGAGACCATAACTGTTTCATGGAATGTAGTTAATGATAGAGAGACATTCTCTGACGATCAGCTAGAGGCCTTTTTTGATAATGGAACTAAGTCTATTACAGAAAAAGATAAGTCATGGTACAGAATAGAAAGTTATTATCCAATAAATATATGCTTTTGTGGAGCACTTGTGGGGGAATACAATGGACTTGAGGATTATATTGGCGGACTAGGATTATCAAGTGGTGTTTTGGATTTCTATAGATCATTTGGCCTGCCTGAATCATATGGCGTATATCAGATGGGAACATCTGCTAATATTTATGCTAATGCATTATTGGGAGTAAAGTATTCAGCTTTAGAAGATCGACCTAAAATAGAATATGGTTTGGAAAAAAATAAGGAAATTGGAGATGGTATATATACTAATTCTCTTTCTCTTCCATTAGCCTATGTATATAATGAACAGATTGATGCAGACGATTTTGAGCATATGACAATACAAGAACGCAATAGAGCTGTTTTGCAGGGTGTTTTATTGGACGAAAAAAGGGAAGATATTTCCTGCATTGGTGAAAATGATCTGTCCAATTTGAAAGTGCTTGATAGTAGAAATATTGATTTAAATGAGAGTGGTGGAGTAATTACTCTCCCCGCTTCTCCTAACACCGTTTATGTACTACAGGCAGAGGTGTATAATATTGACGATTTACCGGATACAACAACCATATATTACACTAATGAAATGAACGAGGAAAAACCCATTTATTACGAGGTTATGTCTCCTGTTGAGATATGTCCGGATTCAGATATACAACTGCGTTATGATTACTGGGTACTTGAGCATATTAAGTATTTGAATGTACGAAAATATAATGCGGAAGAGTATTATCATACTATAACTGAATCAATCAATAAGCTTCAGGATAATGGTATGAAGTTTGCCAGCTATGATAGACATAAAATTGTTGGTAGTATTTCGTCTGAATATGATGGTGTAATGGCTACATCTATACCCTGGGATACAACATGGAAAGTAAGTATCGATGGGGAAAATGTGGATACATTTAAGGTTAATAAAGGCTTTTTAGGGACGATGATTACCAAAGGTGAACACACCTTGGTATTTGAGTATCCTGAAATTTCCTGGTTTAAGTCTGTAAAAAAGGATATATATAAGCGACTATATTTTATTGTATTGGCGGTTCTTGCAGTAATTATCGGGTTAAACGAATCAATAAATGCTAATAAATGGAGATTTGTTGGAAGGAAGGTAGTTTGATGAGAGTATCAATAGTAGTACCGGTTTATAATGAGGAAGGCAATATCGCCAATCTTCATAAAGAAATAAAGGACGTATGTGAGACAAATGGCTACACATACGAGATTATCTTTGTAAATGATGGGTCGTCAGATGGCACTGATAAAGTGTGTCGTACATTGAAACCACTTAAACTTATAAGTATGCGCAAGAACTTTGGTCAGACAGCTGCCATGGATGCAGGAATCAAAGCTGCGCAGTATGACTATATCGTGACCATGGATGGTGATGGTCAGAATGATCCAGCGGATATTCCTCAGATGATAGAGTATATGCAAAAAGAAGATGTGGATGTTGTGTCCGGCTGGAGGAAAAACCGCAAGGATACCTTCATGAAACGCTTTGTTTCAAGAGGAGCTAACTTTTTAAGATACCTTCTTGTGCATGATGGGATTCATGACAGTGGTTGTTCCTTAAAGGTATATAAGAAAGAATGCTTCAAAGGCATAAGTCTTTACGGTGAACAGCACAGATTCATTCCTGCAATCCTCAAAATCAAGGGATTCAAGATAGGTGAAGTAGTGGTAAACCACAGACCCAGAACTTCCGGTTATACTAAATATAATTGGAAGAGAACAATCAAGGGATTTGTAGATATGATCTCTGTATGGTTCTGGAACAAGTATGCAACAAGACCGTTACATCTTCTTGGCGGAATGGGTATGCTATTTGAATTGCTGGGATTTGGCTGTGGCATATGGTCAATTGTACTGTTTGCAATGGGGAGGAAAATGTCTCAGAATATTTTTCCGCCGCTGTTGACCATCTTTTTTGTAATAATTGGCTTAATAATGGTAATATTCGGACTCATGAGCGAGATACTAATGAAGACATACTTTGGTGTTCATGTAGATGTGCCATATAATGTAAAGGCAATTGAGGACTTTGATGATAAAGATTGATACCCTTAGGATAGAGATAGACTAATGAAAATCCTTGTATTAAATTATGAATTTCCTCCGATTGGAGGGGGTGGAGCATCTGTATCCTACGATATCAGTAAGAGGTTGGTTTGCAGAGGGCATTCAGTGGAAGTAGTCACCATGGGATTCAAAGATCTCCTGGAGGATGAGATTGTAGAAGGCATGCATATTCACAGAGTAAAGTGCCTTCGAAAAGAAAAGTTTGTGTGCCACCCGTGGGAGCAGCTGACTTATATCATATCTACAATAAAGTATTTGAATACTAGTCTTAAGACTAATCACTATGATATTGCGCATGTTCATTTTATAATACCAACCGGTGTTGTAGCTAGATACCTCAAGAGGAAGTATGGATTACCATATGTTCTTACGGCCCACGGCAGTGATGTGCCCGGACATAATAATAAGAGATTCGGTGCTCTGTACGCATTATTGAAGAAACCATGGAGAGCAATAGTCAAGGATGCGAGCGCAACAGTAGCCCTCTCGGACTATCTTAAAAATCTGATATGCAAGAACATGAATCATGAATGCGACGATAGGATACAGGTTATCTCAAATGGAATAGATACCAAGCTCTATTGTCCAACGTCAAAAGATAAAAGTATTCTACTTATGGGACGCATCCAGGAAACGAAGGGAATGCAGGATATTCTTAGTGCTTTGACACCGGATATTCTCAGAGACTGGAAAGTTAGAATTGTCGGGGATGGTCCTTATCGCAAGGAACTGGAGAGAATTGTTTTAGAGAATGGGCTCAAGGGAAATGTGATATTCCATGGATGGTTAAAATCAAAGAGCAAGGAACAACTGAAAATACTGTCTACTTCAGCGATTTTTATGTCCGGAAGTTATTTTGAAAACAGTCCGGTGACACTTCTTGAAGCTTATTGCAGTGGGTGTAAGGTTGTGGTTTCAGATATAAAAGCGCATAGGGAGCTTATGGGTGATAAAGCATCCTATTTCCCTGTATCAGATAAGGAAGCAATCAGGAAAGCAATATCAGAGACTATGGATTCATACAATGAAGAGGTTACATTAGACTCTGATGAAGTTAAGTCTTATGACTGGGAAACAAAAATAGACCAATATGAAGGATTACTCCAAAAAGAAAGTAGTATTAATAAGTAACACATTGACAAAAGGCGGGGCAGAAAGGGTAGTATCTAATCTGTCCCTATATTTATCGGAGGAATATGACTGCGATATACTTTTAAATGATGATACTGTTATAGACTATCCTTATAAGGGGCAGATACTTACATTGGGACTGCCAGCAGTAAAGGATAAGAGAAATCTCTTCTATCAGGCATATGCTTTTGCTCGCAGAATACAAAAACTAAGACAGCTTAAGAAAACCGGTGAATATGCCGCGACACTCAGCTTTTCGGACAGCGCGAATGTAGCTAATATATTAAGTGGAAACAGATACTCAATGACCATCCTATCTGTACACACAAATATAACGAAGCAGGGACGGGATGTCAGATATAAATATATAGTTGCTCCTCTGATAAGGTTTTTATATAACAAAGCAGATAAAATAATTGCAGTATCCAAAGGAGTTGCTGCAGATCTTACAGATAATTACGGAATAGATAAACAGAAGATAAAAGTTATTTATAATGGCTGTGATAGAGATCAGATCAGAAGAAAGGTAGCTGAGCCACTCACCGAAAAAGAGGAAAAGTGGCTTGAGGGAGATAATATAATAGTTGCAATGGGGCGCCTTGATCCGTCAAAAGGACATTGGCATCTCATTAGAAGTCTTTCTCTATTAAAAAGTAGAGGAATAAACTTTAAACTCCTTATCTTAGGCGAGGGAGATCTAAGAGGCTATCTTGAGAAGCTTATAAAAGAACTGGAGCTTACAGATAATGTGATTCTAGGTGGCTTTTGCGATAATCCGTTCAAAATATTGGCAAAAGCAGATGTGTATGTGATGCCTTCGATGTACGAAGGCTTCCCCAATAGCATAATAGAGGCTATGTGTTGTGGATTACCATGTATAGCATCGGACTTTGAATCTGGAGCACGAGAGATTTTGGCACCTAATACTGATAATGGTTATAAGAACAAAGCAGACATAGAACACGCTGATTATGGACTAATTGTCCCCGTATGTTGTGGGACATATTTTAATGCCAAAGCAGAAATAACTAAAGAAGAAAACATATTGGCGGAGGCAATAGAGACTATGCTATGTGATGATGAACTAAAGCAAAAATATGCAGAAAAGAGCAGGAAAAGAGCTGCAGATATAACCATTGAGCATATGGCACAGGAATGGTTAGAGTGTGTTGAATGATGACTAATGTTAATAGTATCCAAAACAATTTAAATATAAAAAGTGGAGAGCCTTTAATTAGTTTTGTTGTTCCGTGCTTTAATTGCGTGAAAACAGTAGAAAGAGCAGCTAGAAGTATACTAAATCAGACTTTTAGTAATATACAACTCATTCTTGTTGATGATGGATCTGTGGATGGAACATCAGAAATCTGTGACAGGATTGCTGAAAATGATATAAGAGTTAAAGTGCTTCATCAGGATAATACAGGGGTAACAAGGGCATGGAAGAATGGAGTCTTAGCAGCAGATGGGAGTTATATAGCTTCTTGTGATGCTGATGACTATTATGAAAAAGATTATGTTGATAAAGTAAGAATTCATATTGAAGAAGTTTCTGCTGATATATTCTTATTTGGTGCTCAGATTGAAAAGGATAACCAAAAAACTAGCATTATTCGTAATAGATTATCATCAGGTCTATATAATAGGGATGAAATACTAAGTAGAATTTATCCAGGTCTGTTCTCCAATGGTGATATGCAATCAGAATTGGTATTGAAGTCAAGATGGAGCAAATGTTTTTGGCGGGAGACACTTATAAAATATATTGATGATATACCTGATAATGTTTTGATGGGTGAAGATTGGATTACTGTATTTGTAGCTATACTAAATTCTCAAATTGTGATATGTGATAATGAATTATGCTCATACCATTATTATAGGAACAATCAGTCTGTGACCGGGGGGTATATTGATGGAGTATTTAACAGATTAGAGGTTCTCTATGATGCAATTGATAAGCTTGCTGAGAAATATGGATATGAGTACAGAAAGCAGATTTTAGCAGATAGATTGTCTATGTACTTCTTGTTCATGAAGAAAGAGTTACAGCTTAATCCTAATGGCTTCAAGGATGCCAAAAGAAAGATATTAGAAGCTATGGCATTGAAAGGGTATGAGAAATGCATTGAAAGCTGTTCCGTATCAGAATATTGTTTTCCATCTAAGTTATTTGCCCATTTGATGATTAAAAAAAGATTCTTTGTAGCATATTGGATGATACGGTTAACTACGAATTACTAATAGCAATTTGAAAACATTTAAAGAGGAAGATTTAAAAAATGACAGATAATAAACATATCGTTCGAATATGGGGAGGATTGGGAAACCAATTATTCCAATATGCTTTGTATATGTCATTTAAGGATAAGGGATATGATACTTATGCGGATATCTCAGCATTCACAAAGTATAGTAAAGGAAGAAATTATCAATTACCTTTCCTGGGAATTGATGTGGATGAGGCAAATGTCTGGGATATAATCAAGTTATATTGTCATCCAAGAGATCCTGTGGCAAAAGCCATAATAAAGCGTATAGGAAAGAAAACATACTATAGACAGAGAGAAAACTTTTATGACCCTAAAGTGTTTGATACTGACAAGGGGTATTTTGATGGTTATTGGCAGAGTTATAAATACTTCGAAAATGTAGCAGAAGAAATTAGGGAGAAGATATCATTTGGAAATATTTCAGATGAAATTGTAGATAGAATAAAAAAAGATAACAACTCAGTCTCGATTCATGTTAGGTTAGGTGATTACTTACTTCGTCCCGATTTATATGGTGGAATATGTACTGAAGAGTATTATAAAGAGGCAATTAAGCATATTAAGGACAGAATTCAAAAGCGGACAGATGAAAAAACGCATTTCTATGTGTTTTCAAATGATATAGATCAGGCAAAAATAATTCTTGGGGATGATGACGATATTACATATACAAATGGGTATCCTGAAGATGAAGGATATAAAGATTTATATTTAATGAGTTTGTGTCAGCATCATATAATTGCAAATAGCTCATTTAGTTGGTGGGGCGCTTTTTTGGGTAATTATGATGATTCAATAACTGTGGCACCAAAGCGATGGGTGAACGGAATTCGTGGAGAAGACATTATACCAAGCGATTGGATAAGAATATGATAACTAATTATTTAATGAATTCTGCAAAGAGCAGTGTAAATGGAACGAAACAAAGTATTACTAGTGGAAAAATATGGGAAAAGGCATATGCTTTAAATAATTATGAAATTGAATATTCTGATATTGAAAGTGAACAAAAGACTTGCGCAATTTATTTTTCCAGTAGTGGTATTTATTATCCGAATACAGAAGAACAGTTGGAAGCAAAGGTAATCAGGGATAATGTTTACGAATGGAAAAATCATAGAATAAATAGAGCTTCAAAGCATATATTTGTGCGAGATGTGGCCAAAAGTTTTTATGTTGTAGGGATAAGTAAAAAAATGCCTACAATGGATGCTGTTGTTGATTTTTTAAAGAAAGAAACTGAGGGATACGAAGTTATTACTTTAGGAAGTTCCGGAGGAGCCTATATGGCAACGCTAGTAGGAACACTCTTGAAAGCTAGTTGTGTTTTTACATTTTCATGCTTTTGGTCATTAAATAAAATTGATTACAATGTTTGGCCTTTAGTCGAAAAGTACAGCCATGACGAAGATTATAGCAAATATTATGAGTTATTATCAGTTGTAAAAAAATGTGAGGGGAATACAAAATATATATATATTTATCCCGCTAAGAATAGAGATGCAGTAAACAATGATCATATACAAAGTGGATTAGTTAAGGACAGCGGTGTAAAAAATATAATCAGCATTGGAATCAAAACTAAGACACATGGGGTATGTGTAAATAGTTATTTATTAAATAAACTAATAAATCTTGAACCGGAAAAGTTTGAATCATTTTTAGAGAGCAAAACAGCATTTTCTGATTTTGAAATAGCTAATATATTGTTAAATCGTTGTGATAGAGTAAAAATGATAGTTTATTTGATGAATAAGAAAGGTATAAAACGATTTTTGAGAAAATGAATGAGCGAGTAAGATTACGAGCAAGGGCAATATATCATAGTGGAAAACTGTTTGTAGCAGGCCTTTTGGGAAATGAAAAGAAGATTGGAGAGTATATTCCGATTCATGGCAATCCAGATGAGTTGCATATGGAGCATCGAGGGGATAAACATTTTGGAGAAGTTATTTATGAAATAAAAGAGGCAGGGCGTGGATATGGCTTTTTTGCAGAGTTTAAGACATTGATTGAAAATCTGGCTTTTGCAGATGATTATGGTTTTATTCCGTGTGTGAGATATGGGCAAGATTATTTATATTTTGAACCCTCCAGGCTAAATGAAAATCCTTTTGAATATTATTTTGAACCCATTGGGAAAGAAGTGGCTGTTGATAAAGCTAAGAATGTAATTGTATCTAAACCTGAGTATGGACAATGGATTGAATTTCTCGAAGGAGTTGATGGATATCATCTTACGGAAAAAATGATTGGCAGATTTACTGAGATAATTAAGAAGTATATAAGGATGAAATCTGATATTCAGAATGATTTTGATTGTAACTTTGAAATTCTGAAAGAGAAAAGTAAAATTGCTAATAAAAAAATATTGGGGGTTCATTATAGAGGAACAGATTTTAATGCTGGTTATGACAAACATCCTAAGAATCAAAAGCTTGATGAAATAATAAAAATTGTCAAAGAGACATTGGATACAACAGATATGCAGGGTGTGTTTCTTGCAACTGATGATGAAAGGGCGCTTTTAGCATTTCAAAAGGAAATAGGTGATAAGCTTTCGTATTGTGAAGATATAATGCGTTCAGACGGAAACGTGTCAATTGCTTTTTCAGAAGATAATCGGTCTGAGCACAAGTATAGACTTGGACTAGAGGTTTTACGGGATGCCTATTTTTTGAGCAAGTGTGACGGATTGATTTGTGGCGTATCTCAAGTTGCTACGGCATCACAATTATTAAAGTATAGTAGAGATGAAAAATTTGAGTTCCTTTATATTTTTGATCTGGGTATGAATAATAATTTGAAGAAATTTAATTCAAAAAATAAGAGAAGATGATTAAGTTAATTAAGAAATGGATAAGAAAAAAAGGAATAATGGCTATTCGAAAGAATGTTAATAGAGATAATTATGATAAAAATTGTCTTATTAGCTATATAAAAGCGCCATTTGGAGGGAAGCAGAATTGGTATCATCAGAATGGAATGCAAGTAGTTGAGATTGCTAGAATTATTGGTGCTCTGGGCTATAATGTAGATGTTATAGATTTTAATGAAGAAAACGCACATTTCGATAAAATGTATGATGCGTTGTTTGAAATACAAATAAAAGAACATCCTATTTATGAGAATTGGATTAAAAGTGATGCTAAAAGAATTGTATATATGACCGGCAGTAATCCTACATTTTCAAATAAAGCCGAAATGGAGAGACTGGGTAATTTAAAAGAAAGACGTGGCGTAATGCTTTCTCCTCGCAGACAAGTTCCGAGATATCCTAAAGAGTTAGAGAATTTTGATGAACTGATTATTATTGGCAATGAGTTTAATTTGGCGACATATAAGGATGAGTTTAAATTACCTAAATGTTTTTCTGTGCATAATACTGGTTATGAGTTTGAGTATTCATTTGATATAAAACGCAAGAAGTCAAATTGCTTTTTATATTTTGGGAGTGCCGGTTGTGTACATAAGGGATTGGATTTGCTTCTGGAAATATTTTCTGAAAAAGACTTTTGTGCGGAATTGTTTGTATGTGGCAATTTCGAAAAGGAGAGGGACTTTTTTGAAGAATATAAAAGAGAATTGACATGTTGTGAAAATATACATCCTATTGGATTTATTAATATTTCATCTAAAGAATTTGACGGGATTTCGAGCAAATGCTGTTTTACAATTCTTCCTTCTTGTTCTGAAGCTAGGGCAGGAGCGATAGCTGCATGTATGTCTAAGGGGCTAATTCCTGTTTGCAGTAGAGAATGTGGATATGATGAAGATGAAGCGATATTGTTGGATAATTGTAAATTGGAGACTATAAAGGAGAAAGTAATAGAATTATCAAACTGGGACATGCATCATATCATGGAAGAAAGTAGAAAAACATATGAATTGGTACAGACAAAAATAAATATGAGAACATTTTCTAAAGAGATGGAAGCAGCTTTAAAAAATGTGCTTTAATCTGAAACCATAGGGAGTTCTTTATGAAAGTTTTATTTGATTATCAAGCGTTATTGTTTCAGAAATATGGAGGAGTATCCCGCTACCATTATGAATTATATAAGCGCCTAAATCAGAAGTCAGTCGAGGTCTCGGCACATTGTTGGTTTAATAAGAATTCTTATTTTGAAGCTGTTTTTAATAGTACATATCGACCAATTTATTCTAAAATACCGGCAAAGCAATTTTTTAATCAAATTTATACTGTATGTGATATTAAAAAACATAATTATGATATTATTCATCCTACTTTTTATAATCCTTATATTATTGGAAAAGGTAATGGTAAATTGATAGTAACAATTCATGATATGATACATGAATTGTTTTTTGATACACTTCAGGATTCATATACTATCAGTAATAAAAAGAAGATGATTCAACATGCGGATCATATCATTGCTGTTTCTGAAAACACAAAGAAGGATATTTTGGAATTTTATCCTGAAATACCTGAGGATAAGATTTCGGTTATATATCATGGTAGTAGCTTTATACCAAATGAAGTGAATAAAGACATGCCGGGATTTCCTTCAAAATTTATACTATTTGTTGGGAATAGATTCCATTATAAAAATTATGCAAAATTTTTTGAAGCGATAAAACCTTTGTTAATTGAATATGAGGATTTATATTTAGTGTCTTTAGGTGGAGGAACCTTTACTAAGGATGAGATAACAATGCATGGAGAAATGAATAAAAAAGTTATTCATATGGATGTTGATGACGACATTCTGAATTATGCATACTCTAATGCTGTTTGTTTCGTGTTTCCATCATTATATGAAGGCTTTGGAATCCCTGTTTTGGAGGCGTTTTCATGTGGCTGTCCAGTAGTGCTCAGTAATACTAGTTCTTTGCCTGAAGTGGGAGGAGATGCTGTGATATATATTAATCCAGAAGAGACTACAAGTATCTGTAATGGAGTTAAAAGTTTGCTTGAGAATGAAAAATTTCGGCAAGAACTGGTAAGGAGAGGGGCTGAACAACTTGTGAAATTTGATTGGGAAAATACTGCTGAGCAGACATTAGAATGCTATAAAAAAGTATTAAGGTGAAGAGAGGAATGTCTTTGCCATTATGAATAGAAAAGAAGAAAAAAATAAATCGATACAAGGTCTTAGAGGAATTGCAAGCTGCGTAGTGTTCTTAGGGCATTTTGCTAGTATGTATTCAGTACAGACTATAGATTGCATAAGGCAACTAAAACCTATAAATCTTTGTTTTGATGGTTCAATATCTGTAGTAATTTTTTTTGTATTAAGTGGATTTTATATTTGTAAGCAGTTTGATAAAAGATTAGGATATTGGAAATTTATTTATAAAAGAAGTAAAAGACTTTTGCCGGAGTTTTGGATATCGTGTGTGGTAGGCGTCATTTTATGCAATACGGTAGGATTAAATACATTTAATGGCGTAAAGGCGTTTGCCAATGGATTTTGGCAGGAACGAGTTTCAGTATTAAATTTTATAAAATATTTATTTTTAGTTGGAGACTATAAACTTATAAATCCACCTACTTGGACTGTACGAATAGAAGTAAATATCATGGTTTTCTATGGGGCACTCATGTGGGGATGGAATAAGCTAAAAACTCGAATCAAAGGAATGAAGTACAATGTTGAGATTTTAGTTTTTGGTTTGTTTGGATTTGTTTCGGTACTATTTGAAGTATTAGATTTCCCTATTGTGAATTTTCATATAATGACAATGGCAATTATAGGAGCAGTAGCTCAAAAAATTGTATCATCTAATAGTGAGAATCAAATGTCAAAAGTAGTTGAAGTCTGCTTGATAGTAGTAAGTATTTTAATGCTAGATGTTAAGTATATTTTTGAAATTGAGAATGAAATGGTTAATGATTATATAATGGCGGTTGGTGCGGGAATAGTAGTTGTTTTATTATATAAAGGAAATTATATAAAAAGATGCTTTTCAAATGCCTTTTTGGTATGGATGGGCAATTGTTCATATGAGTTTTATCTGTTTCATTTTTTGATATTGTTAGTATTTAGATGTTTGGCCCAAAGTTTTGATGGTAAGGTGATACTATTAATAACTTTTATAATGAGTGCTTTTTTGGCTAACATAGTGAAATACAGTGTTTCTACATTTAGAAAAAATTTAGAGAAATGAGCACTCATTACGAGATGATTTATTCTGCATTGCAGCTAAGAATGATTACTTATACAGAATGGATTGTGGCTTTGGGTGCTTTAATTATGCTATTATCATGATAATAAGGAAAGTAAATGATCCAGCATCAAGCATGTCGATAGAACAGATTTGAATTACAAGGGGGAATCATGTTAAATAGTCTAAAAAAATACATGTTAAAGAGACATATCAAAGCCATTGCTCCTTTTTCTGAATTGAGTGCTAATACTAGATATGGAAATGCATTTAGAATAGATTTAAGGAATCCAACAATAGGGAAAAAGTATGTAAAAATAGGAAATGAGGGTATTATTGATGCAAGAATAATATTTGAAAAAGATACAGGGTATGTTGCAATAGGCGATAATTGTTTGATAAATGGCACGATTATTTCGATTAATGGCGTTGAAATTGGCAATGATGTAATAATTGCGTGGGATACGTTGGTCTATGATCACAATTCGCATTCAATATATTGGAACGAAAGAAAAGCAGACACTCAAAATGAGTATAAAAACTACTTAAAGTATGGAGATCCATGCGCAAATAAGGATTGGGAGGTTGTACGATCAGCACCAATAAAAATATGTGACAAAGTCTGGATTGGGACAGGATGTAAAATTTTAAAAGGAGTTACCATTGGAGAAGGGGCAATAGTTCAAGCTGGAAGTGTTGTGGTAGCAGATGTCGAAGCTTGGACAATTGTTGGAGGTAATCCGGCAACTGTAATAAAAAGGCTCGAACCAGAAAAATAGTAATATAATCATCAGAATACTCATGAGTAATTAATTCATATGCTTTGTTGATTTTGGAGGATTCGAGAGAACAAAGTTCTTTCTTACAATGGTGAAGTATTGCTGCAATTGTTAAGAATTGAGCATTCTGAGATTATCAATGTTTTTAGACTGGCAGAAGTACCCCAGATAACATGCTTGAATTGTAAAAGCTTGTGGAGTAAGAAGCGGAATTTTGGCTACTGAAGTATGCATAATAGGAACTATTTTTGGATAACCTGAATTATATAGAGCAGTTTCTTTATAAATGTGTTTTAGGACTTATAAGCGTGGATGGTGTAGTTGTTTTGGTTACACCATTTTTTTACGATAAGAATGTTTTCGGAGTGATTTTTGAGAAGAATTGTCATTTTTTCCAGTTTGGGCAGACAGTTTTTATGTGTTCATGAGAAGTCTATCCTTTGATTTGTCGGACTAATAATGCGAATCATGCAACACACATAATGATTTATGGGGAGAGTCAGATCATGAATGTGGTATTATGATAAGGTAATCCTTATTTAGAGGTTATGTTGATCTGGATATATGACTGATTTAATGAAAGGTAAATTATTAAGAGTATGAATGAGAAGAAAGATCTAGCCCCAATTGTATTTTTTTCATATAACAGAAAGAATCATGTTGAAAATGCTATTCGTAGCTTATTAAACAACAAATTGGCTTCTGAAAGTGAATTGTATATTTTTTCTGATGGTGCTAAATCAATAAGTGATGAGGATAAAGTCAATGATGTTAGAGAATATCTTTCGAATGTAACGGGATTTAAGAAAATTCATTATATATTCAGAGAAAAAAATTATGGTATGAAAAGGAATATCATAGATGGGATATCATCAGTTATTAATGTGAAAGGGAGCGTTATAGTTGTGGAAGATGATATCGTTGTGGGTAAGCGTTTCTTAGAGTATATGAATAGAGCACTAGATTTATATACTAATGAAAAGAAAGTGATGGCGATATCTTCATATACGCCTCCTGTTAATAAGGCTAAACTAGATGATTATTATTTTCTTCCTTGGTTTAACTGTTGGGGATGGGCGACATGGGAAGATAGATGGAGACTTTTTGATGATGATGTGAATAAATTAGTATGCAATACATCTAAAAGGGAGATAAATCATATTAATTATAATGGATCATATAAAGGGATGTGGGAGCAGGTTCTTGCAAATAACAATGGATCGCTTAAATCTTGGGCGATTTTCTTTTTTGTAGCAATATGTAAAAACAATGGTTTAGTGTTATATAGCAAAGATGGATTTTCAAGCAATATTGGTGCTGATGGAAGTGGGGAGAGTTGTGGAAAGAATAATGATATGATAAATGTCGGTATGATTGAATCAGATAAAGATATAGATCTTCCATATATTGTTGAAAATTCTAAAATATCAGAAAAAGCTTATGAGAATTATTATAAGAATAATTTTTATTGGAGAGGTGATTTAAAACGTAGATGGGCATATCTTAAGGAAAATGGATTCTTAAAAACTTTAAAACATATTATTGAAGTGCTAAATGAAAGGTGACTATAAATGTAATTTATTCGTATTTTTTTATTCTGGAGGTTTTAGTTGACTATTGTAAATATATTAGTGGGTAAAATTAGAAGTAAAATAAACAGTATTGTTTTATGGAGGTATAGGAATATTCCGATAAGCAAGTCTGGAATAAAGCAGAGATTGCATCCCCAAATAATAATTTCGTTAACAAGTTATCCTGAGAGGTTTGAGACATTACATATTGCTATAGCAAGTCTGCTAAATCAGACTTTTAAACCAGATATGGTATTGTTGTATTTGGGAAATGATTCAATAAACGTGACATTGCCTAAACAAGTAACGGAATTAACTAAGTATGGCTTGAAAATTATTTATAAGGATGAGAATTTGGGTTCACATAAGAAAATTTATTATGCGCTTCAGGAATATCCAAATGACATAATCATTACGGCGGATGATGATTTGGTTTACGAGAGGAATCATGTTTTAAAGCTCATGAAATCATATAGAAAATATCCTCATTGCTTATCGACAAAGCGTGCTAGTCGGATGCTGGTTGACGATGAAGGTAGGCTAAAGAAATATAGTAAATGGGGAAGTGTAAATGGATATCATAATGTTCCTAGGGATGATTTATTTTCAACAATAGGAGCAGGAACACTTTTTCCTCCGCACATATTCTCGAAGTATTATGATGATAAAAATACTATATATGAGTGCTGTTACAATGTTGATGATGTATGGGTTAAGTTTATGGCACTTCTGAATGATGTTAAAGTAGTATGTACTAAGGGAAAAGATTATATTCCAATAGAGGAAGCAGCATTTTCTGAGAATGCATTATTTATGACAAATATTGGACAAGATAGAAATGATAAGTGTATACATGAATTAGAGAGTAAGTACCATATTTTATTATCAGATTATTGTGAAAAAGTATGATTAGCATTATAGTTCCTGTTTATAATATAGAAAATTACATAGATGATTGCATACAGTCATTACTTAGACAAACATATGATGATGTAGAGATAATTCTTGTGGATGATGGCTCGACGGATAAAAGCGGAGTCATATGCGATCAATATAGAAGCATGGATATAGTAAGAGTATTCCATAAAACAAATGGAGGATTATCTGATGCAAGAAATTATGGAATTGAGAGAGCAAAAGGGGAGATATTAGCTTTCGTTGATGGCGATGATCTAGTCCATCCTCAGATGTATCAAATTATGGAAAACATTATGATTAAGGAGGATGCAGATATTGTTTCGTGCAGTTTTCTAAGAGATGATAAAGATTTTTGTGCTAGGAAAATAGATACTAATGTTATTAAATATGATATTACGAGTCAAATGGGTGCTCTTAGAGGTGAGGGGACAGTTTCAGTATACGCATGGAATAAATTATATAGAAGAGAACTATTTGACGATATTAAGTATCCATTAGGTAAGTTACATGAAGATGAATACGTATTTCATAGATTGATACATAAATGTAGAAAGATAGTATCTATTTATGAACCATTATATTTTTATAGGAAACGGGCAGGATCAATAATTGATACTTTAAATCAGGCAAATGTTGATTGCGCATTAGAAGCATTAAAAGATCGTATTTATTTTTTTATAGGATTACAATTGCAGGAGGCGGAAAAAATATCGATTGAAAGATTCTGTTTTTATAATATAACTATGTATAAGAAATATAGCAGAAATGAATGTGATAAAGCTCTATTTCGTACTAATATAGAGGAGTTAAGAAAAGAGGGAATTAGAGTTCCATTAAGATATTCAATTTTTGTGGTTTGTCCTAAAGTATATTTCATTACAGAAAAGATGGATGTTTTTTTTAGAATGATGAAAAGTAGTATTTACAGGAGATTAGTTAATGCAAGAAGCAAATAGATGGGATGTTGTTATAACACCTGAACGAAAATGGTATGAATTAAATCTTGATGAGGTATATAAATATAGGGATTTGGTCTTTTTATTAGTAAAGCGTAACTTTAATGCTCAATATAAACAAACTATTTTAGGACCAATGTGGTTTATAATAAATCCTCTAGTTACTTCATTTATATCAACTCTTATTTTTGGTAATATAGCGGGTATATCTTCTGATGGAGTACCATATTTTTTGTTTTATCTTGTTGGTTATACACTTTGGAATTATTTTTCAACCTGTGTTTCGGCAACTTCTTCAACTTTTACAGCCAATGCGGGCATCATGGGTAAAGTATATTTCCCTAGGCTGACTATGCCTATATCTGCAGTTATTTTTGCGGCTATTAATATGTTAGTAGTATTTATGATGTCAATAATAACTATAATAATATATTGGGGTAAAGGTTTTCAGATGACTATATCACCATATATTGTTATTATACCTATTTTGATGGTTCAAACAGCAGTTTTAGGGCTGGGGGTTGGGATAATAGTTTCCTCCCTCACTACTAAATATAGAGATTTGGTAATCTTAGTTTCATTTGGGCTTAGTTTATGGATGTATTTAACACCGGTAGTGTATCCGATATCAGATGTCCCTGAAACGCTTAAGACGATTATTTTGGCTAATCCTATGTCGGCGGTTGTACAAAACTATAAATATGCATTGCTTGGAATAGGGAGTTTTGAAGTGGGCTATTGGTTGGTCAGTTTACTTGTCACTATAATAGTGTTTTTTGTTGGGGTGCTGCTTTTTAATAGAGTCGAAAAGACTTTTATGGATACAGTTTGATACGATAGGAATACAAGGATATATTTATGTCTGAAACAGTTATTAAAATAGAAAATATAAAAAAACAATATCATCTTGGTACAATAGGAGGAGGAACATTAACTGCTGATCTTCAGAGTTGGTGGGCAAGAAAACGTGGTAAAGAGGATCCTAATACACAGATTGGAACAGATTCATCTAAGTTTGGAGACTCTTTTTATGCATTGGACGGAATTAATTTAGAAGTACATAAAGGGGAAGCGTTAGGAATAATAGGTGCCAATGGTGCTGGAAAATCAACATTACTGAAACTTCTTTGTAGAGTGACTGCGCCAACAGAAGGCAGCATCAAGATGAAAGGAAGAATAGCAAGTATGCTTGAAGTAGGTACTGGATTTCATCCTGAACTTACAGGGCGTGAGAATATCTATATGAATGGAGCGATTCTTGGGATGACAAAGTCAGAGATTGATTCCAAGATAGAAGAAATAATAGATTTTTCAGAATGCAGACAATTCATTGATACACCAGTAAAAAGATTTTCGAGTGGAATGTATGTAAAACTAGCATTTGCTGTCGCTGCGCATCTTGATGCTGAAATAATGATAATGGATGAAGTATTGGCTGTGGGAGATATGAAATTTCAAGAGAAATGTCTTGGAAAAATGGGAGATGCCGCAAATAGTGATGGGAAAACAATATTATATGTGAGTCATAATATGGCCACTATAAGAAATTTATGTAGCAGATGCATAGTGTTGGAAAAAGGTAAAATAGTCTTTAATGGAGATGTTGACGAAGCGATAGCTTATTACATGGGAACGGTTGATATTTCTGAAACTAAATATGATTTTACATCGATAAAGAGAACTGCTCAAGAAAATTGTCAGGTTGTAATGCAAAGCTTTGAGTTTGAAGATGAAGGTTCACCAGTATATACCTTTGGCAGTAAATTAAATTGCGCAATAAAGCTTAAAAGTTATATTGATGTAACTGGAGTTAGTATTCGAATGACATTATTTTATATGGACAATACGCCAGTTACTACTATTTATACTGATGGACTAATTGATATTAGTAAAGATGAGGAAAAGACGGTTCATTTAAGTGCAGATATCTCTACTATTGCACCTGGAAAATATTATGCGGATTTAATAGTATGGAAGTTTAACGATCAAGCAGCACATATCAGATATGATTCTGTTAAGGGCAAAGTGCATTTTGTAATAAAGACTAGGAAGGGTTTTAATCATGGTTTTGAATGGGGGCATGGATCATATGGGCATGTCGTGTTACCAAAACTAGAGATACAGCAGTAGGAGATGCTTTTATGGAAAAAGTATTTGTGACTTTTTTTCCAATAGGGAAAGATATACATATAACGAAGGATGTTGGCTTGATTCCATTTATCCTACATAAAAAATTTGGGTATAAGTCATATATTGCTACGTTTGGAAATTTAGATGAATATCCTTCGCTTGAGGCGACGGAAGGGCTTATACATTGGCGAATAAGTAGAATAAGAAAACCTGGTAAGCTGTTAAATTTTTTTTTTAAAAAGCTTATAGGCGTAAACTACCTAGATTTTTTTAGTTGTTGTAGTTTTCTTGTGAATAATTCGAAAAAAATAGATGTTTTACAGCTTTATCATATTCATGATGAATTTGTTGGAATATATGCAAGATTATACAAGAAATGTAATCCGGAAGGTATTATCTATTTAAAAATGGATTTGGGGGACAAGACTCATAAGTGGCTCATCGATATTTTTAATAACGGATGCAGGGATTGGAGAATAAGAAGCCGAATTCAAGATATTATTAAGTATAGTGATATAGTAAGTTGTGAATCCACAAAATTTATTGAATCGTTAAATAAAGTGTTTGGTGAAAAAGTCGTATATCTACCATGTGGATGCTTTGAGTTGAATTCGTTGAATCACAATTGGGATCAAAAAAGAAATGTGTTCATGATTGCAGCTAATTTAAGTGAATATAAAGGCGCAGACATACTATTAAGAGCGTTTGGGAGGATATATACAAACTGCGACTGGGATTTACTACTTGTTGGAAGGGTTGATAATTCACTAATTCCAGCATTAAATGAGGTTTATACAGAGTGCCCAGGAATTATTGATAGAATTAAATTCGCAGAGTGTATTACTGATAAACGAGTATTGTATGATTTATATAGAAGAGCAAAAATTTTTATTATGCCAAGTAAAGGAGAAAGCTTTGGAATCGTATTTTTGGAGGCAAAGTACAATGGATGTTACATAATATTGTCGGATACTGTAGCTCCAAAGGATGATTTGATCCAGGATTTAAATGATGGAGAAATTATTCCTAGTGGTGATTTGGAAGCATTATATAGAGCTATGCAGAGAGCAATAGATTTAGATATTTATAATGAGGGTAATTACGAGCGAATACAACAAGATTATTTAAAGAGATTTAGTTATTATAATACAGTTGATATTATTCATGAGCGAATACAAAGTATTCTTAATTCAAAAAAGGATGTGCCTTATTGAACTTATTTAGAAAAACATCAAAAAAAACATTTAAATATTGTATTATTCGGCGAAATGATGATAATTTGGGTCTTTGTTCACATATATTAACGGCTCTGGGCGGGATGAATTATGCATATAGCAATGAGCTGATTCCTATTGTTGACATATCATATAAATCAAAAACTACAGATCAAAATTTGTGGGAATATTTCTTTGTTCAGCCAAGTGGATATTCGCTTAATAGTGAAATAGAAAATAACTCTATTATAATTTCCGGAGTGGATACATTTAGACCAAAATTGTCGATGGATTTTTTGACAAATGAATGTTTAATTGATTTTTGGCGCGAGTTCTTTTTGAAAAATATTGCATATTCTTCTGCAATACAAACACGATTTAATGGGAATTTGGAGCAAATAGAATCGAAGATAAAATTGAATAATACATTAGGTGTTTTGTGTAGAGGAACTGATTATATTAAATTACGTCCACAATTACATCCAGTTCAACCTACAAAAGAGTATATGATTCAACGAACAAAAGAAAAGCTTAATGAGTTTAATATTGATGATATTTTTTTAGTTACAGAAGATAAAAATATAGCAGATTTATTTAAAAAAACATTTGGACATAGAGTTTATCAAGTTGATAATAATCAAGTATCTGATTATGATTCTGGATATTTAAGAAATCATTTGTTAAAAAGTTCAGATCCCATATTAGTGCAATGGGAAAAATACTTTTCTAATATTTTCTTGCTATCTAAATGTCACTATATGTTGGCATCAAGAACTTCGGGTTCTGTAGTTGCGTATCTAATGGCTTCAAACAATATGAAGTCTGACTTTATTAATTTGGGAACTTATGGGGTTGATGATGAATCATTTTACAGGAGAGAAAACGTATGAAAAAGAGAACACGCGTGTAGCTGGGAATGATCTTTATAATGAGCAATCAACTCTTAAACAACAGAATACTGATGGAAGAATAAAAAGCATTGACATAGCAAGAGGAATAGCGATAGTTTGTATTGTTTTTTCGCATGTTTGCTGGGAGTATTCTAATATAATTGGTATTTTAAAGCTTTTTCATGTTCCGGTATTTTTCTTTATATCCGGTATTGTTCTTAACATACAAAAGGGACTGAAAAAAGTGTTCCTAAGGTATTATTTATCGTATGTGAAATGGGGAATCATAGGGCTGGCAGTAGCAAATATCGCATATGCGTTGTATGACAAAGATTGTATTACTGGCAGGGCATATGTTAGCGCAGCTATATCAATATTCAAGATGAATGCATTGTTTCCAGGAATAGGTCAGCTATGGTATTTGATTGTTCAGATTCCAATAGTAATACTATATATTATGATTATTAAGAAATATGGCTTGAGATGTGCAATTATTGTAGCTGTTTTATTAGCTGTGTTGAATTGGCAAGTGGGAACAATACCACTTGAATGGGGGTTTTGCAACCCAATTAATGTTGTTCTTGGAGAAGGTTTATTTTTGGTAGAGGGGTATTGGGTCAGAACGCATGCAAATTTTGTGCAGTATAATAAATGTAGAGCATCTCAGTTGTGCTTGTTTTTGTGCTTTCTTTTGTTTGTATTTCAGAAGTTCTTCCATATATCGATAGATGTCAGAAGTAATACATTTAGTCCAAGTTATTTTCTGTTTTATTTATGTGCTAATATTGGAATAATGGTTGTATTCTTGGCTGCTAGCATTTTGGATGGTACTGGATTTGGAAAAATACTGATTTTACTTGGACAGAATACATTACCTATCTTAGGAATGCATATGTTTGTTAATTATATTGTACGCGGAAAAAAATTAGGCTATGTAAGTGATAGTAGCTTCATAGTATTAATTGTTGCTTTTCCGTTGTCTTTATATGTACCGATTATACTTGATAGGTTGCTTAATACGATTATAAAAGAATCATAAAAGAAAAGCAGAGATATGGAATATAAAATGAAAGAATTGAAAAAAATTGCATTTGTCGGTTTTTGGAAAGGTTTTGATGTAGAGCAGAATCTTATATTTAAAATTTTATCTAAACATTATGATTTGAAAATATGTGATAGAAGAAGTGCTGATTATTCAATATGTAGTCTGTATAACGATGATTTTATTGATGCAACAGGAATTCGTATATTTTATACTGCAGAGGCAGTGGCTCCAGATTTTACGTTGTTTGATTATTTCATTGGGTTCGATGAACTTAAATTTGATGATCGATATGTTAGAGTGCCCAATTATGTTATGAATCTGAAATATCAGGATGACATAAATCTTTTAATGAGAAGACATAAAGATAGGCATCATGATAGAGAAAAGTTTTGTTGTTGGGTATGTTCAAATGGTAGTGGTGATGAAACACGAGATGTTATTTTTGATAAATTGTCAAATTATAAGAAGGTAGATTCTGGAGGTCGTTATAGAAATAACGTTGGGTGTGACGGAGGTGTATGTGATAAACGAGCGTTTCAAGAGAACTACAAGTTTTCGCTTGCTGTAGAAAATACATCATATAGAGGGTATACTACAGAGAAATTAGTTGAAGCATTTGCGGCTGGAGGAATCCCCATTTATTGGGGGGATCCAGATGTGACAAAAGAGTTTAATCCTAAAGCATTTGTAAATCTGATGGATTATTCATCGATAGATGAAGGAATAGAAGTCGTAAAAAAAATTGACCAAGATGATGAGCTCTATAATGAGATGGTTTCACAAAGGGCTTTGATTAATCAAAATAGTATGGAAAAGAGTATTGATGAATTAGAAGCATTTCTAATAAATATTTTTGACCAACCCATAAAGGAAGCGTATAGGAGGCCGCATGGGCAAACTGCAATATGGGTAAATAAGATGGCTCAAGCAGGAATTATGAAGAGGAATACTGATAAAAATGGATGGGCACTTAGGAAATTACTGCAACTGGCAAAAGGGCTAATTAATTGGAGAAATAACTGAAAATTATGGATAGAAGTTATTTAAATAAACTCACAGATTATTTTATTCGAGAGAATCATATAGATATAACGCAGGAATATGAGGTGGTTTCTATTCCGGCAAGGCAATTGTTGTCAATAGAACGATTTGATCTGATGGCAAAATGGATATATATTGATGCTCGTGAAAAAGGGATAGATATGGCATGGGCGAATAAAATTTATAAAGATAACATAAATGCATTTACTTATGGAAGATTTATTGAGCCAGGATCAGAAAAAAAGAATTCACTCCAAATATATATACAAAAAATGGATGAGCTAATAGAAGACATTAGAAAAAATGGTTTTGATGAGAATAAATCATTAATTCCTGTTGGCAAAAATGACGTTTTACTTGATGGAGCACATAGAGTTGCTGTTGCAGCTTATTATAATAAGAATGTCTCTATAATCAGATTCCCTAATTTAGTAAGACACTTTGATTATGACTTTTTCAAAAGAAGGTTGATGAGTGAAGTTAGTTTAGGGGCCATGGCAAATACATATGCTCATATATCTTCAAATTGCTATCTGGCATGCGTTTGGCCTATTGCAAATAAAAAAAGAATACAAGATGTAAAAGGACTAATTAAGGATGTGGGGGGGATTGTGTATGAACAAGATGTATATTTGACGTATCGTGGAATTTGCAATTTTATGGCTCAAATATATGGTAATCAAACATGGGTTGGTACTATAGAAGATCACTTTAATGGAGTAAATGCTAAAGCAAGAAAGTGCTTTGTTAAAAATAGGGCGGTTCATACTTTTTTATTCTGTGCGGATGATTTAGAAAGCGTATTAAAATTAAAAAGTCGAATTCGAGATCTCTTTAAAATAGGTAATCATTCAATACATATTTCTGATAATAAAAATGAAACTGAAATGATGACTGAATTATTATTTAATAAGAATTCAGTACAGTTTATGAACTTTGCTGAACCATATAAATACAGCAATGTCTTTATGAAGCTTAACAGAATCAAGGAAGTAATTAAAGATAAAGGATATGACAGTCAACGCTTTATCATAGATTCAAGTAGTGTTCTTGAGGTATGTGGATTAAGACAAGCGAGAGATGTGGATTATTTATCAGATTATTCAATTAGTGATAGCAGAATTGATAAATTGGAAGACGATATTATTGGACTAGATGATGTAGATAATCATGTCAGTCAATTAAAATATTATAATATTAGCCCTAAGGATATGCTTTATATACCAGATAATTACTTTTATTTTAATGAAATGAAATTTATTTCAATCAACAGACTAATTGAAATGAAGACGATAAGGGGTGAAAAAAAAGATAAAAAAGACGTAAGATTATTAAATGGTTTTGTCAGAAAATATAATGCTATTCCCCGCAAATTTAGATATGATTATAATGAGCGGATTAACTTATATTTAATAAAGAAACGACGATATAATCTTTCGGGAAGTAATTCTTATGAATATTTAAAAACTAAGGCTTTAGAATTATTTGCTCCATTATTTAAAATCTATAAACCGATAAGAAAATGTTTGTTTGTTTTTAAATGCTACATAGTGGATTGTATCAGAGCGGCGCATATATTCAACTTGAGAAAATCGTTGAAAAATAAGGATATATCAATAATATCTTCTAATTGCAATGGTGGTGTTATATGTAAGGATTTGGGAGTGCCATTTAATTCTCCATTTGTAAATTTGTTCATAAAAGCTGACGATTATGTGAAAATGTGTTCTGATCTTAAAGCCTATATGAGCGAGGAACTAAGATTTGTAAAAGAAAGAGATCCTATTTATGGGGATGTTAGCTATCCGACTGCATATTTGCGTGATGTGAAAATATATTTTATGCACTATTTAGATGAGTCAGAGGCAGCGCTTGCATGGAAGCGTAGGGCAAAGAGAATAAATTGGGATAATTTGTTTTTTGTGTTTACAGATAGATCAGGTTGTACGCAGAAAGATTTAGAAGATTTTGATAGACTTCCACTGGAGCATAAGGTTGTATTTACACATGTTCCTCATCCTGAGATAAAGTCAGCATTTTACATAAAAGGATATGAAAATGAGGACAAAGTTGGGGTGTTGTCAGCATTTGAAAATGAAAAATATCCAGTGAAAAGAGTATATGAACAGTTCGACATTGTAGGATGGTTCAATGGAAAATGACATAGGCAGTATATTTGTAAAAAGTATGAATACTGATGATTGTTTGAAATGAATTTAATGGGGAAACATAAATATGGGAATATATCTTGATTCAGCAGATTCATATGAGCTATATAAAAGGATCCGATTCAGTAAGTGGTTTATTGATAAAACAGGGATAATCACAGAATTAGTTGATAGATTGGGCACAACGGAGACTTATATTTGTGTTACAAGACCTAGACGATTTGGTAAGACGGTAGCAGCAAATATGATAGCTGCTTATTTTTCAAAGAGCGCTGAATCAAGGGAACTGTTTGACGGATGCGAAGTTTCTAAGGGGACAAAATATCAAGATCATATTAATTCTTATCATGTTATAAGCATTGATTTTAGCAAAATTGATGATTTGTGCAAGAATTATGATGAGTATATTTCGGCTATTAAAAAAAGATTAGCTAATGATTTACGAGAAGTGTTCCGGGATATTGATTTCAGAGAAGACAGCACGGTTTTTGATGATTTAAAAAAGGTTTTTGACAGCAAGGGAATACAGTTTGTTTTTGTCTTGGATGAGTGGGATGCTGTTTTTCATATGAGTTTCATAAGCGAGGCTGATAGAGCAAGGTACCTGCTTTTCTTAAAAAATTTGTTGAAAGATCAAGCATACGTTGCAATGGCTTATATGACAGGGATTTTGCCGATTGCTAAGTATTCAAGTGGTTCAGAATTGAATATGTTTCTTGAATATACCATGGCGAAGGAAGAGCGTTTTGGAAAGTATTTTGGTTTTCTACAAGATGAAGTAGATGCTTTATTTAGTATTTATTCCAGAGATGAATTAAATCCTAGAATTACCATTGAAGATTTGGGTGATTGGTATGATGGATATCATACATTTCTTGGAGAAAGAGTATACAATCCCAGATCTGTCATAGCTGCATTAACAAACAATAATTTAGGTAATTACTGGACAAACGCAGGACCTTACGACGAGATTTTCTATTATATTCGTAACAACATCGATGGAGTGAAGGACGATCTTGCGCTCATGATTTCAGGTGAAAAAGTCAGATGTGAAGCGAAGGAATATGCAGCTACTTCAATGAACCTTAAGACAAGAGATGAGATTTTGTCTGCGATGGTAGTTTATGGATTTTTGAGTTATTCCGATGGGTTCGTAATGATTCCTAATAAGGAACTAATGGGACAGTTTGCAGATATGATCTCAAGAGAAGCGTCACTGGGCTATGTTTACAGACTGGCGAGAGAATCCGAAAAGGTATTGGAAGCAACATTACTGGGAAGGGAAGATGAAATTGCGTCAATTTTGGAATGCTTTCATGATTCTGAAGCTCCGATAATTCGATATAATAATGAGTCGGATTTGTCAGTAATTGTTAATTTGGCTTATTTAGCAGCAAGAGACCGATATGATGTTCACCGAGAGGATAAAAGTGGAAAAGGATTTGTTGATTTCATTTTCTATCCCAAAAGAGATGGAGAGCCGGGGATTATTTTGGAATTAAAGGTGGATGATACTGCCGAATCGGCTATAAATCAGATTAAAGAGAAGAAGTATATTCAACGGTTTACAGGCAAGGTTGCAGAGATAATTGAAACGAAGCGAGTTGTTTTTGTGGGGATAAGTTACGATAAAATGAATAAAAAACATACTTGCAAGATTGAGGATGTGATAGTTGGCAATCAATGATGATTTTTGCTTGGAAGGAATAATTAGTGAAAGTATTTGTTGTATTTGGAACCCGACCAGAGGCTATAAAGATGTGCCCGTTGGTTTAGGAATTAAAAAACATAAAGAAATAAATTGCAAGGTATGCTTGACCGGTCAACATCGGCAGATGCTTGATCAGGTAATGGATGCATTTAGTGTGGGTGCTGACTATGATCTAAATATAATGAAAGATCGTCAGACGCTAACGACTATAACAACTTCTGTTATGGAGGGGCTGGAACCAATATTAATTGAAGAAAAACCTGATGTAGTGCTGGTGCATGGAGATACTACTACCTCCTATGCAGCAGCGCTTGCTGCGTTTTATCAACAGATTCCGGTTGGCCATGTTGAGCCGGGGTTACGTACTGGAGATATTTATTCTCCATTTCCTGAGGAGATGAATAGGCTTCTTACAGACAGAATCAGTACATATTATTTTGCTCCGACACAGATGAACGAGAAGAACCTTGCAGATGAAGGTATAACTGAGAATGTGGTTGTAACCGGTAATACTGTTATTGATGCATTTAAATATACAGTAAAGGATAATTATGAGTTTAAAGATAACAGTCTTAATTCTGTTGATTTTACTAATCGCAGAATAATAACGCTTACTGCTCATAGGAGAGTGAATATGGGAGAACCGCTACGAAATATTTGCAATGCGGTGAAGCGTATGGCAAATGAGTATCCAGATGTGGTTTTCATTTATCCGGTCCACCTTAACCCTGCAGTTAGAGATGTAGTATTTGGTATTCTTAGTAATATAGATAATGTGCTTTTGATCGATCCGGTAGACGTTCTCGATATGCATAAATTACTTGCTCGAAGCTATATGGTTATGACGGATTCGGATGGTCTTCAGGAGGAAGCTCCTCATTTTGGCAAGCCTGTATTAGTACTTAGAACAGAAACAGAGAGACCTGAGGCTGTTGAAGCAGGTACTGTTAAGGTTATAGGTGTAGAGGAAGATGCTATATACCAGGAAGCGAAGATGCTTCTTGATGAAGTGGAGTGCTACCAGAAGATGGCGAAGGCTGTTAATCCATATGGTGATGGACATGCGAGTGAGAGGATAGTTCAAGAACTTAGCAATATTGTAATATAGTTGTGTGGAGGAGTGCAGGTTGGGAAAACTTCAGAATTCTAAAGGATTTTTATTTGTTAAATATAAATTAAGCCCTTGTAGAGTGCACGCCTTCTCAGGAATGCTTTTCATAATGTTAATGATGAAGTTGTAACTTATAGCTTTTTTCAAGTGATTTTTATGATGTCTGTTTTTCTTAAGCAATCAGTACTATTTGGTAGATAATAAAGGTAAGTATTTGGATTTGTTTACTGATATACAAGAGCTGATATTTTTTTGTGAATTTAGATACATATTTGCTGCATTTTGTGTGTTGCATATAGTATTAGTGATAGCATTAAGACCTTTTGATATATAATTATTTAAGATTTGATTAAGGAGGGATAATACGGAATGGAGCGCACTTCTTTTTTTACTTTTTTTAGAAGAAACAGATTTGCTGCAATAGGTGTCATGAGTTTGCTTTTTATATGTTATGGGAAAATGATTTTCTCCACATATTTTTACCAAGACTTAGGAGTCCTGACAAGAAATTACGAGACCACATACAATTGGTATGATATCGGAAGATATGGTCTTGTTCTGTTAAGGTACGTTTTTAGAACGTGCAGATATAATGTGTATTACACAGGAGTCATGTTATTCATGGCTATGACTTTGACGGTAATGTTTTATTCTTATTTTGTAGAATATATTACAAAAAAAGAACAAAACGAATTAGTAATTGTTCTGTTTGCAATGCTTTTTTTTGTGCATACGGCATGGTCAGAGCAGTTCTATTTTCAATTCCAGTCATTTGAGATAGTGTTTGGAGTATTTTTGGTAGGCGTAGCATTATTTTTGTTGTGGTCAGTAGATGATTTGATAATTCCATCAGGAATTACATATGCGTTGAGTATAGGATTAGCAGTATTGGCATTTGGAGTTTATCAAGCGATGCTCAATGTATATATCACTTCGTGTATTGGTTTATATCTATTGGATGAAAAGCGTGCACGCACATGGATGGGTCTGGGTAAAGATGTTTTTCGCCATATCGTGGTATTTTTGGTAGACTTTGCAATTTATGAATTAATCATTAAAATCACAGTCACATCAACATATCTTACAAATCAAATTGCATGGGGAAACAGACCGGCATTAGCTATTTGGGAAACACTGAAGCTTGATTACATAGAGCGCTGTTTTACAGGAAAAGGCGCATTATATAGTTTTGCATTGTCGGTAATAGTAATATTTGTTCTACTAGTATTTTGCTATAGTTTTATTACCTCTTGTATCCATGTAGGAGTGGGTAAAGTATATAAGGGTTATTTAATTGATTTGATACTGCTTGTAGGCCTTGTTTTCTCATCATTTATACTGGGAATCGTGGTTGGTTTTACGCCTGCTGTGCGTGCTCAATTGGCATTGCCGATAAGTATAGCTTTTCTATTCATGTACTTGGCAAACCACATTTTTATCAATGATGGAAACCTCCTTTTTAAATACAAAGAAATAATTTGTATCTTATGTGGAGCGGTTGCTTTGTATTCTTCTTTGACTAGTGTGACTCGGATGCTTTATACATATGATATGGTTGCAACAAATTCGTATTTTACCGCAACTAAATTAAGCTATGATTTGGATAAAAAATTGACAGAATCTGGAAAAAATCTTCCAATCGCATTTATAGGAATAATGGATGTGAATTTTGATTTAAATGAATTATGTGTTGATACAGAACACAATTATAGCTACATGCTTGAACCTATGATGAATCAAAATGGTACTTTAACTCCTACATATTACTGGGGATCAATGTTTACGCATGATTATTTCGGGATGTATGGAATTAATTATTTGGCTGCCAGTATGGATCAGGTATTAGAAGCAACTGATATAGCGAATGAAATGCCAGAGTGGCCTGCTGAAGGGAGTATTGTCGTTCATAATGATTATATAATAGCAAAGATAGGTAAGATGATAGACTAAGAGTAATATGATACAAAAGTATGAAGGGGTTAATAAACGTTGTGGTTAATGAAATAAATAAAAAAAATATTGATTTTTGGAAAAATATAATTCTAAAGTTGGCGTTGTCTTTAATTGTTACTTCACTATTAGGAACTTATGTTAGAACTATTGCCAAAAGTTTTCTGCCAAAAGAAAAAGTGGAAATATCATATGGAGATACTGAAAATCCTGTAGGTGACATATATATTGTAGATTCAGATGAGCCTAATGATTTGTTTAGCAGAATTGAAAAAGAAGCAGACAGTGCTGGGTGTGAGATTATTGAAGACGAGTATGGTAACAAATCAGTAGTTCTTAAAGGTGATTCAGAAAATCATATAAGTATTAAATCTGCTATGAAGATGAATGCTTTCATGGCAGTCAAAGCAAATAGCGATTCTGGAAATTTAGCAATTCTTAAAGATGATAAAGAAAAAAGAATAGATTTATCCAATTTGATAATAAATGATGGTCAATATAGGAAAATATACCCATTTGGAGAAGAAAAACTTCCTATTCTTATTTATGTGGGAATATATCTATTCTTCTTTTTGGTAGTATGTGAAGCTGTTTTTTTTGTTCTTCCAGTAGTAAGTCATGGGATTGTGAATAGTAAGCTATTAGGAAGAGAAGTCGGTGTTAGACATTTTATTATTTCGATGCTTGCCATTTACGTCTATGATATCGTGCAATATAAAAATGGTATCATAAATTTTCTTGAATTTGGCGATCAAATTTATTATTGGGTTATTGATTTGTTTAAGGACGGTGCGTGGAATCCTGCAAAAGTGGCAGCACAGACGGCAACATTTAGAGGCTACCTGTGTAATTTTGCTCCTACTATTTCAAATAAAGTGGCTACTATACTTGGAATAGATCCTGTTTATATATACTTTGTGTTTACTTCAGCTTCGGCTGCATGGCTATTTTTTATGGTCCTTCCGGGAATATATTTTACGTTGGTTGGAAGAAAGGCGACCTTATTAAATGCAATCAGTTCGCTACTGATTTTTATTGTCTTCTGGAATGGAATGCTCACAGCGGTATTAGTTGATTTATTTGCAGTATCAGCTTTCTTTTCCGGGATTTGGATGTTACTACGCTGTTATAGAGAAAAAAAGCTTATTTATTCGGTATTTTTTGGCATTTTTGTGGCAGTATCATGTAATTTGAGAATGGCATACAAATATGGCTGGGCTGCATTGCTGGTTGTATTTTTTATATCCATGCTTATAAAGCGTATTATTAAAATAAATTATAAAGTTTGTTTGGCAATTTTTATTGCAATGAGCAGCTTTGTGTTGATTTCTATTCCTCAGTTTGATGTGAATAGGGAAAAAGGGCATTTTGGTTTTTTTCCCTATAATAGTATATATACTGAGGAGCAGACGTTAATGGAATTGGGTATGAATATATCACTAGGTAAATCATATACAACATACCCATTCGAGATATCTGATGCACAGCAGGCTTCTATGGAGAGCGCTCTTTACACTTCTGAAGAATATTTATCTTTAGAGCAGATATTTGGGGTTTACTTACATAGCCCGATTGAAAGTCTCATTTATCTTGCAAAAAAAATGTTCTTGACATTTGATATAAAGACGAATGTCACATATCCAGATCGTATCGAATGGCGTAAGACGTCGGGATTGTTGTTTTCACTAATGAATTATTATATTCTGATTAGTGCACTGTTTATATTCTTTAGAACAAAAAGACTCAATGAGAATGAAAAGCTTATTTCATACACATTGTTTGCGTCGTTAGTTCTTCCGGAAATGATAATGAATATAGAGTGGAGATATTTCATTTCTATATACATTTTGCTTTATTATTTTTATGCCTATCACTTTTGGGAGTGTCTATCGGATGATAATGGTGATATTAAAGCAGCCTTTAGAAGAGAAGAGTATTTTATTTGTTTGTTAATTGGAATAGTGATGTCGTTTTTACTTAGCTTGTCAATGTTTGCAAAGTAATAAAAGTTGAAGGAAAAGGTTTTGAAAGTTTCAGATTATATAGTTGATTATCTCATAGAGAAAGGTATAAAGGATGTTTTTGGCTATCCGGGAGGCATGGTCACGCATCTGATGGAGTCATTTAGTAAGCGCGCCGATAGAATAGAGGCACATGTTTCATATCATGAGCAAGGTGCTGCTTTTGCGGCATGCGGATATGCCCAGGAAAGTGGAAATGTTGGAGTTGCATATGCTACAAGTGGTCCAGGAGCGACTAATCTTATTACAGGCATTTGTGACGCATATTTTGACTCTATCCCCACTTTATTTATTACCGGACAGGTTAACTCCAACGAATTAAAAGGGGAGCTTGGTGTTCGGCAAAGAGGATTTCAGGAAACAGATATTGTATCAATGGTTTCCGGCGTGACAAAATATGCTAAACAGATTCAAGATGCGAATCAGATAAAATATGAGTTAGACTATGCATTTCATATAGCGATGTGTGGACGTAGAGGACCTGTTCTTTTAGATATCCCTATGAATATTTTTAGATCAGAGATTAATGAGGACGAGCTGGAAGGTTTTTCAATAGATGAGCAGGTAGTAAAATCTGATAGTGTGGACCAAATAATTGAAGCTTTAGATAATGCCAAGGCGCCTGTGATTCTAATTGGTAACGGAGTTAAAACCTCTGATATGACCGATCATATATCTGAAATTGTAAACGAAATAGGAGCTCCGATTGTTACATCTATGATAGCCTTTGATGCTATTACGGATTCAAGGTATAATTATGGTTTTATTGGGGCATATGGATCAAGAGTTGCGAATTTTTTGGTTGCAAAAAGTGATTTGGTTATATCATTTGGATCACGACTTGATATTAGGCAGGTAGGTAAAACGAGGAAAAACTTTGCACCTAACGCTAAGATTATCAGAGTGGATATAGATACCGGAGAGTTAGAGTATAGCGTACATGAAGATGAGATTCAGGTAACAGCTGATTTAAAACATCTTATTCCCGAGATTCGATCAGCATTAAAATCTCGCGATTATAAAAAGCGTTTCGATGGTTGGATTAAGATTGCTGATGAAATTAAAATGGAACTATTGGGTATTGATGACAGATTACCCAATAAGCTCATAGAAGCAATAAGCAGGCATATACCGGATAATACGTCAATAACAACAGATGTAGGACAAAATCAGGTTTGGGTGGCTCAATCGTTTGAATTGAAGACAAATCAGAAAGTATTTTTTTCCGGTGGACATGGCGCAATGGGATATGCGTTACCTGCAGCTATTGGCAGCTGTATAGCTAAAAGTGGTAAAGTATTCTGTTTCACAGGCGATGGTGGATTACAAATGAATGTTCAGGAACTAATGGTGGTTGCCAGAGAAAAATTACCTGTGAAGATTTTTTTGATGAACAACCAAGCGCTCGGCATGATTAGACATTTTCAAGAAATGTATTTTAATAGTAATTATTTTCAGACAGTTCCGGATGGTGGCTTTGTTTCTCCTAATTTTGAATTTATAGCTAAGGCTTATGGGATAAAATATTGTCAAGTATCTTCGTTGGAGGATGTGGAGAAAATCCCTAAAAGCATATTCGAAGATAATCAGCCGGCTTTTGTTGATGTAAGAATATCAGAGGATACATATGTTTTTCCTAAGTTAGAATTTGGTAAGCCTAATCAGGATCAGGAGCCGTTATTGGATAGGGCTCTGTATAATAAAATAATGGATATGAGTGTCAATACTTATGAGGAAGTGTAGATATTCATGTTATATGTGTGAGACCTATGATTATTCAAAGGAAAACGTATGTCAAGAATAGTTGTAACCGGTGCAACAAGCATGATTGGTGTTGCACTGATAGAGGAAGCTGTTTCACAGGGCGATGAAGTTTATGCCTTGGTAAGAAACAATAGCAGTAGAATAGACCGTATACCAAAATCAGATAAGATACATGTTGTGGAATGTGATCTTGGTGATATGGGTAATATAGAAGATTTAGGCGTTTCATGTGACGTGTTTTATCATTTTGCGTGGAATTATACGGATCAGCAGGGTAGGAAAGATCCGGCTCTTCAGTCTAAGAATATTGGGACTACGCTTGAAGCAGTAGAATTAGCACACCGTCTGGAATGCCATAGGTTTGTCGGTGCAGGATCTCAGGCAGAATATGGAATCGTTGAGGATGTTATTTCTGCAGATACTATAGCAAACCCACAGATTCCGTACGGAATAGCTAAATGCGCTGCCGGAAAATTAGCTCAGAGACTCTGCGAGAAATATGGTATGGAATTCGTATGGGGACGCATTTTTAGTGTTTATGGCAGGTTTGATAATGAATGGACCATGCTAAATACTTCTATAGATAAGTTCCTTAAAGGGGAGGAAGCTAATTTCTCTGCTGCAACTCAGATGTGGAATTATCTTAATGAACATGATGCAGGTAGAATTTTCTATTTATTGGGCACATGTGAAGGCGTAAGTGGCATTTATTGCGTTGCCAATCCGGAATCTAAGAGGCTTAGAGAATACATTGAAGAGATGGCATCATTGTTTGGTAATACTGCGAAATGTGTATTTGCTCAGGAAGATCCTGATAATAAACCGGTCTCACTTAATGCTGATGTAGAAAAGCTCTTGGTTGATACAGGATTTACGCCAAGGGTATCATTTGCTGATGGCATAAAAGAGGTAATTGAGTACAGGAGAAACAGGAAAGTGTGAAATTCTATGAAAAAGATAAGTGTGGTTATACCCACATATAACGAGGAAGAAAATGTTGAGCCTTTATCAAAGGCTATTATTGAAGTGTTTTCAAAGAGTCTTCCGAATTATGATTATGAGATAATATTTATTGATAACGATTCTGCTGATAACACAAGACCGATACTTAGAAAATTGGCTTCAGAAAATAACAAAATAAAAGCCATCTTCAACGCAAAGAATTTTGGACAGTTTAATTCGCCGTATTATGGTCTTTTGCAATCAACAGGTGATTGCACAATACTTGTATGCGCGGATTTTCAGGATCCAATAGATATGATTCCAAAGTTTGTTCATGAATGGGAAAATGGCTTCAAGATTGTCATAGGTCAAAAAACTACTAGCCAGGAAAATAAAGTGATGTACTGGTTGAGGTCTGTATATTATAAGACTATCAAAAAGTTTTCCGATGTTGAGCAGATAGAGCATTTTACCGGATTTGGTTTGTACGATAGGGATTTCATAGAAGTGCTCAGGAATCTGAATGATCCGACACCTTTTCTTAGAGGTATTGTTGCAGAATTAGGATTTAGAAGAAAAGAAATACAATATGAGCAGTTGAAGCGTAGAGCTGGTAAGACTAGCAATAATTTCTTCAGGCTATATGATGCTGCAATGCTCTCATTCACTTCTTATACAAAGATAGGCCTTAGAATTGCAACATTCCTCGGTTTTGGAGTGGCATTCTTAAGCTTTATTGTGGGATTGGTTTATCTTGTTTTGAAACTTGTTTATTGGGATAGATTTAATGCGGGAACAGCGCCTATTCTTTTAGGACTATTATTTATGGGTTCAGTTATTTTAGTATTTCTAGGACTAATGGGAGAATATATTTTAAGTATTAATGCTAGAATTATGAATAGGCCGTTGGTTATCGAAGAAGAACGAATAAATTTTTAATAGTAAAAAATATAGTGTGTTTGAACGGAGTTATGAAGTAATGAAAGTTGCGATTTTAGCAGGTGGTTACGGAACAAGAATATCAGAGGAGTCACAGTATAAGCCCAAGCCCATGATTGAGCTTGGCGAACAGCCGATACTTTGGCATATCATGAAGTATTATGCTTCTTATGGCTATGATGAGTTTATTATTCTTTCCGGTTATAAACAGTATGTTATTAAGGAGTATTTTGCAGACTACTTTTTACATAATTCTGATGTGACCTTTGATTTGTCCAATAACAATATGACGGTTCACAATAATAATTCAGAGAAGTGGAAGGTTACTATTGTTGATACCGGACTTAATACTATGACCGGTGGTCGTGTAAAGAGAGTTCAGGATTACATTGGAAATGAACCTTTTATGCTTACTTATGGTGATGGAGTGTGTGATGTTGATCTTGATGCTCTTAAGAAATTCCATGAGAGTCACGGTAAAATCGCTACTATTACAATGGCAAGTATTGCTCAGCAGAAAGGTGTGCTTGATGTTAGCAATGGTGTTGTCAGATCTTTCAGAGAGAAGGATGACATGGATGGGGCGCTTATTAACGGCGGTTTCATGATTTTCAATCCGGAGATTTTTGAGTATCTTGATGATGATAAGACTATCCTTGAGCAGGAACCCATGAGGAGACTTGCAGCTGAGGGCCAGCTTATGGGATTCAGACATGATGGCTTCTGGCAGTGCATGGATACCCAGCGTGAAAAGCAGAAGCTTGAAGAGCTTTGGGAGAGCGGTAAGGCACCTTGGAAGAGGTGGTAATGATTTGTACTATGAGAGCAGTACTATGGAATGTAAATATATTTATATACCAAAATATTTTACATCTTACGAGTTTTTATAGAATAAAACGCTTGGTTCATTTTTGTCTATAGCATTCTAAATATATTGAAAACAGCTTTTTTTTCAAGTTCTTTTTGTGAATAATTGCCATAAATACTAATAAGAGTTATCCAAGCAAAATAAACGCCAATGGTAATATAAAGTATAGCGGAAAATTCTGATATTTAATATATATTTTATATTTCGTAAATGTGAATAGTATATAATACCATTATCAGCTTCAGTACTATGTTTTCATTTGGAAATCATGAAAATGGAGGTATCCACAATGAAGAAATTGAATGTGAAACTATTACAATATATATTTGCATTTGCGTTGTTAGTATGGCTTTTGACAGGTGCAAAAACTACTGCATATGCGGCGTATATTACCGTCATGGGTGAGAACCAGATAGACATAGATGATAGCTATGATGATCCACTTAACGAAGGCTGGAGATACAATGGTGATACAAGAACTCTGACTCTAACCAATTTTCATTTTGATAATAATGAAGGACTAGTAGGCATAGATGCTGATGGATTCGATGAATTCCATATCGTATTAGTCGGAGATAACCGAATTAATGTAACTGGAGACTATGGTATATGTGCTGATGTTTCTGGCGGAGATTTCACTATAAGTGGAACCGGATCACTTACTGTTAGTTCAAATGTGAGTGCTATAAAATGTAAATATTCTAGCCAATTATGCGAAATGAAGATTAGGGATTGTACCATAAATGCCACAGCAAAGAGTGATTCTGCTACTGGTATCGAGGCCAATAACATAGATTTGTCCATAATTAATTCTACTACTGTGACTACTGCTGTGACTACTGCTGAAACAAGTGAGGGTAGTGAGGCATATGGAATATTTACTGGTTCAGGAAATATAACTATAAATAATGCCGATGTGACAGCTACGGCTAAATCTAATGACACATATACGGATACTGATACGTATCCCTGTAGAGGCATAAGTGGTAATAATGTTACTATAGAAAACCGCTCTGTGGTAAGGGCAGATGGGGATGAAGATGGCATCTTTGCGAATCATTTAGTTACTATAAAAGGAAAATCCACGGTAAATGCATTAGGAAATATTGGTTTTGATACTCAAACAGTTGATATAAGTAGTGATGTAAAGTCAGTTATTGCAACGGGCGCTATTCAGGCTATTTATTCGAAAGTAAAAAACGCCGTAGTCGGAATAGGCTGGAGTGAAGATGATTTTGAACCAATTGACGTATCGGATACAGCAAGAGAATTACCAGGATATGATAAGATCCAATTTCCCAAGCCGATCCCCACTATTACAAAAATACCTACTGCAAAGACCCTTATCTACAATGGTACGGATCAGGAACTTGTAACTGCTGGCATTTCTTCGAATGGAAACATGCAGTATGCTATCGGCAGCAGCCAGGCAGTGGCACCTGATGCGGGTGCTTTTAAAGCAGAAATACCTAAGGGCAAAGACGCCGGGACATACTATGTATGGTATAGAGTTCTGGGAAATGGACAATATGGCATCTCTGCTCCTGAATGCGTCACTGTGACAATAGAGCAGGAATCGGAGCCTCCTAAGCCCGAGGAAGGTAATAATGAAGAAAAGGATGTAAAACTTGCTATATCAAATATTCTTACTGGAAAAAAATCCATAACAGTCAAATGGAATAAGCAAAGCGAAATAGATGGATACGAGCTGCAATATGCGCAGGATAAGAAATTTAAAAAGAATGCCAAGACAGTTACTATAAACAAGGCAAAGACTTCTGCTACTCTTAAGAATCTGATCACAGACAAGAAGTATTTTGTAAGAATCCGCACATACAAAAAGGCTGGTAAATCCAAGTCATATTCTTCCTGGAGCGAAGTAAAGACTGTCAAGACCGGCGCTGAGACAATAGATAAGAATCTGCAATCCTGCAGAATATCTAGTTTAAAGGCAGCTAAGGGATCAGTAAAGATCACTTGGTCTAAACAGGAAAACATTACCGGATATGAAATACAATGCAGCCCGAATAAGAACTTTAAAAAGGATATAAAAAAGGTTACAGTAAGCAAGGCAACCACAACATCAAAGACAATTAAGAAACTTAAATCCGTGAAATACTACGTTAGAATCCGCACTTATGAAGCAGCCAAAGGAAATAAAGCTTATTCAAAATGGAGTAAAGTGCAAAACGTAAAGGTGAAGTAAGAGGATATAGACAAATTTGAGGTTTATTAAGAATTCTTACTTCCAGTACGTTTTGAACCTCAATTGAAAATTTAGGCGTAAAAGCCCAGAAAATTCAGCATTTCTGTTGATTATTAGCCCTACTGGTTGGTTAGGAATTGAGCCTGTCAGTAGGGCATTTTTCAGCCTTGTTTTATCCGAATTATAGTAGAGAACAGCAGATTACAGCATATGGCATTCTTTGCGGAATACCACGATATCTTTTGGAATTCGATGATAGAGATGATATTACTCGGAACATAAGTGATAAGATTGTTAACAGCGGAGACTTTTCATAAGGATGCATCTAAGGTCAGTAAGTACCTAAATACGCTTCGTACACTTATATTGATTGAGAAAACAGTTCCCTGTGGAGAGAAAGAGGATATCAAAAGGCGATATATAGTCTTAATGATAACTATTTCAGTTTTGAGTACCGGTATATTTATAGCAATAAAAGCTATTATGAAATGCTTGGAGATGATGGGGCAACAATTCGAACATTAAGGCGCAGGATGATGTGGATATCCTTGCTATCAAAATTCACAAACGGACCCATGCCAATGGAAGAGAATGATGACCTTATAACAGCTACTATGGCATTTCCTGATATCAAGAATAAACATATAATGTTTATTAGCAAGAGTGGCTTTACCAAGCCTGTAATAGAGCGGGCCCAAAGGGAAGGTGTAAGGCTTGTGACGGTTGAAGATATGTTTTATATGTGACTTTTGGGGCTAAATATGGTATAAAATATTCTTGGTTAATCAATTATTGATTATTTTTTAAGGAGAATTATATGAGTACACAGGAAGAAGCAAAGAAGCAGATACTTGACTTGGTAGCAGATTATGCCAGGAATTATCATAATCAGAACAAGGAGTTTAAAGAGGGAGATCGTATCTCATACGCATCACGTGTGTATGATGAGAAGGAAATGGTTAACCTTGTAGACAGCGCTCTTGAGTTCTGGCTTACATCCGGAAGATATACAGATGAGTTCGAGGCAAAGCTTGCTAAGTACCTTGGAGTTAAGTATTGTTCACTTGTTAACTCCGGTTCTTCAGCTAACCTTGCAGCATTCATGACGCTTACATCTCCTCTTCTTGGAGATAGAAGGGTTAATCGTGGTGATGAAGTTATCACTGTGGCAGCAGGATTCCCCACAACAGTTACACCTATCATCCAGTATGGTGCTGTTCCGGTATTTGTTGATGTTACAATTCCCGGATACAATATTGATGTTAATGAGCTCGAGAAGGCTCTTTCCGATAAGACCAAGGCTGTAATGATAGCACATACACTTGGTAATCCTTTTGATCTTAAGGGTGTTAAGGAGTTCTGTGACAAGCATAACCTCTGGCTTGTTGAGGATAACTGCGACGCTCTTGGTTCACAGTATGAGATAGATGGTGTTTGGAAATTCACAGGTACCATCGGTGATATCGGAACAAGCAGCTTTTATCCGCCGCACCACATGACTATGGGCGAAGGTGGTGCTGTATATACCGACAACGCTCTTCTTAATAAGATTGCAAGATCATTCCGTGACTGGGGACGTGACTGTGTATGTCCTTCAGGCTGTGATAACCTTTGCGGACATCGTTTTGATAAGCAGTATGGTGAGCTTCCTCTTGGCTATGACCATAAGTATGTTTATTCGCACTTTGGATATAACCTTAAGGCTACTGATCTTCAGGCTTCAATAGGATGTGCTCAGCTTGATAAGTTCCCTGGTTTTGTGGAGAGAAGAAAATACAACTTTAAATTCCTTAAGGATCTTCTTATTAATGGCGGTGCTGAGGATAAGCTTGTACTTCCTGTTGCTACTGAAAATTCTGATCCCAGCTGGTTTGGATTTATCATGACCTGTAAGGAAGGCGTTGACCGTAAGAAGGTTGTGGATTACGTTGAAGGTCATGGTATTCAGACTCGTATGCTTTTTGCAGGTAACCTTACTAAGCATCCTTGTTTTGATGAGATGAGAGCTACTGGTGAGGGCTACAGAGTAGTAGGTGACCTAAAGAATACAGACAGAATTATGGCTGACAGCTTCTGGGTAGGTGTATATCCCGGAATGACAGATGAGAAGCTGACATATATGGCTAAGATTATTCTTGAGGCTATCGCATAATGAATTTTATTTGGAAAATAATTGAAACTATAGCAGGAGCGGTTTTCCGCTTCTGCTTTCGTGTAATTGGAAAAGAGTATACAGATTCTATTCATGAGTCTATGATGCAATTTGTGAAGTTCGGAATTGTTGGTGTAAGCAACACTGTTATCTCATATTTATTGTACACATTTGCGCTTCTTGCCATGAGACAATTTGGCCTGTTTAGTAGTATCGATTATCTGATTGCTACAGTAATTGCCTTTGTTCTTAGTGTATTATGGTCATTTTATTGGAATAATAAGATGGTATTTGTCATGGAAGAGGGGCAGAGCAGGAATTTGTGGAAGGCTCTGATTAAGACCTATATATCCTATTCTTTTACAGGATTATTCTTAAACAGTGTGCTTATGGTACTATGGGTACAAGTATTCCATATATCCGAGTTTATTGCACCTATAATCAACCTGTTAATCAGTGTGCCGGTTAACTTTATAATCAATAAGTTTTGGGCATTTAAGACGGAAGAGAAAAATTAAATTGTTATTGAGAGGAGTATGGTGATGGATTTTGTCAGGATGAAGGATTTTTATAATGGAAAGAGGGTGTTCCTCACTGGACACACAGGCTTTAAGGGTAGCTGGCTTTCAGTTATGCTTAAGATGATGGGAGCAGAAGTATTCGGCTATTCTCTTGCACCTAATACTGATCCAGATCTTTTTGGAATACTTGGTCTATCAGATCAGATGCATTCCTGCATTGGAGATATCAGGGATTTTGAGACGCTTGAGAAAGCTTATGTAGAAGCAAATCCTGACGTTGTCCTTCACCTTGCAGCGCAGCCAATAGTAAGGGATTCTTACAAGGATCCTCGTTATACCTACGAAACCAATGTAATGGGGACTGTAAATATCTTAGAGTGCCTTAGAAAGCATCCCGGAGCAGTTAGTTTCCTTAATGTAACAACTGATAAAGTTTATGAGAACAACGATCTTGAGAACCACGGCTTTAAAGAGGATGAGAAGCTTGATGGTTATGATCCTTATTCTAATTCCAAGAGCTGCTCCGAGCTTGTGACTCATTCCTACAAAAAGTCATTTTTCTCTGAGGCTGGTTCACCTGCTATTTCTACAGCCCGTGCAGGTAATGTGATTGGTGGTGGCGATTTTGCAAATGATCGTATAGTTCCTGATTGTGTTCGAGCAACAATAAAGGGTGAGAGTAGTATTGTTCGTAATCCCTACTCTACAAGACCTTATCAGCATGTGCTTGAACCTCTTGCAGCATATCTTATGATTGCTATGGAGCAGGCTTATGATAAGAAGTATGCAGATTACTACAACATCGGACCTCGCGATGAAGATTGCATAAATACAGGTGATCTCGCTGATTTCTTTGTAAAGTATTGGGGTGATTCTGCAAACTGGAAGAACATGGCTGAAGCAAACGCTCCTCACGAGGCCAGCTTCCTTAAGTTGGATTGCTCAAAGGCTCGTTCTACATTCGGCTGGGAACCTGTATGGCATGTTGAGGATGCTATCCGTGAAACTGTTGCTTGGTACAAGGCCTGGAATGCTGGTAAGGATATGATGGAGTTTACTAAGGGACAGATAGAGAGCTTTATTGGATAAAAGTAGCGCTGTGATAATCACAGCGCTATAATATTTTTTGAGACTAATGTAATATTGAGATGCAGGGATAAGTGTGACAGCAAAAGTATCGGTAATAATACCTATTTACAATGGACAAAACTATATAGATGAGATTTTTCGACAGTTGCTATCTCAGACCTATCAGAATCTGGAAGTGATTTTGGTTGATGATGGATCTGCTGATGATTCTGCCAAAACAATAGAAGAGCACATTAGGTCGTGTGTTTCTAAAAAGGGAACTGATGGAATGGTATTTAAGCTTATCAGCCAGCAGAATACTGGGCAGGGCGGTGCCCGTAATCGCGGGATTGATGAAGCGACCGGGGATTATCTTCTTTTCATGGATCAGGACGATAGGATTAAGGATGATTATATCGAGAAATTGCTTGGAGTTGCAGAACGAGAAGGCAGCGATATAGTAATCTCAGGTTATGAGCATGTCACTGTTTCTGGTGAAGTCAGGGAACATGTAGAGCTTATAAATAATGCGTGGTGCCGCTTTATGAATATAACTCCTTGGGGTAAGATTTACAGGCGTGATTTTGTAGAGAGAGAGAATATCAGGTTTTTACCTGTGCCTCTTGGGGAGGATATATATTTCAATGTACTAAGCTACTCCCATACTCTGAAGGTTTCATACACTGATTATGTGGGATATCAGTGGGTGATAAATGATGGATCTGTTTCCAATACGGTACACAGGGCTGTCAGTGAAGAGTCTCACATTTTGACACTTTTTGATGCCCTTGCGGGAATGAACGGAGCTGATAAGTGGATGAGGGATGAGCAGTTCGGATTTTTCATGCTTAAGACCGGTATCTTCCACATACTATATGCGGCGAAGGGTACAGATGCAAAGGCTCTTATTAGTTATAGAGATGAAGTATTCAGGTGGCTTAATGAGAAGATGCCGGGGATAGAGAGAAACAGGCTGATTACTTTTAAGGGACCTGAAGGAGAAAGAAGTAGTGTGGCAAGAGCCATATATATTTATATGAAGCTTAGGCGGCTGCATCTTGACGGAGTTTTCCTTAGGGTGTTTTGCATTGGAAGAGGATAGATTTTGAGTGCTTTTGTAAATGTGCTTATGTGCACATACAATGGAGAAAAGTATATAAGGCAGCAGCTTGATTCGATTTTGAACCATAGCTATAGAGATTTTGCATATATGTAAGGGACGATGGTTCAACTGATGCTACTGTGGATATTGTAAGGAACTATGAAAAGGGGAATCCGGGTAAGGTTATTTTGGTTGAATCACCAAAACATCTTGGCTATCCCGATTGTTTTTGGGATATTCTTGGAAGATGTCCCAAAGCTGATTTTTACGCTTTTAGTGATCAGGATGATGTGTGGCACAAGGATAAACTTGCAGGTGCTGTGAAAACATTGCTTGGCAGTAATGTGTCTCATGCAGATAGAGGTGATTATGATGATAGTGCTGCAGATGGTAACGCTAAAACTCCATGTCCGCTCCTATATGTTCATGATTACGACAACTATGATGCTGATCTTGAGCTCATAAGCCATCATGTCCTTGGTAGTGCAGATATTCTGAATAATTACAGTGTTTTGTTCTATACATACGCTTCTGGTTTTTGCATGGTGATAGATAATGTCATGAGGAATCTTCTTTTGTCATTGGATTTGATAGGCAAGGCTATGTATCATGACGAACTCTGCATTTGGCTTGTGCATTTTCATGGTGAAATCCTGTATGATGACAGCGTTCTTACAAAATATCGACGCCATGAGTCGACAGTTACTGAATACGGTAATGGTGTTATGACGCTTATTTCTAACTGGCTTCGCCGTGAGATATTTGGCCCTGAGTTTGGGTATAAGTGTAAGAGAATTCGAACTTTTCTCAAGCTTGAGAAGAATCTTATGAATGATGACGGCTTTGGTCTGGTTGGGAAGCAGGGTATGAGTAAACGTGTTATGAGAGACTGGTATCTGCTTTCAGGTGGTAAGAGGAATGTAGTTGGGGATTTAAAGAGGCTGTTTTTCCCTAGGCGTCTTCGACCTTCTGTCGGCGGAGAAGTTGCCCTTAGGCTTATGTTTTTGATGAATCGTGTAAGTAAATAAATCGGGCTCAATTGATGGCTGTTTATCGCATTAGACGGTGATAAATTGACGAATATTCGAACTTGTGTTTACCGAACAGATGTTCCATAATGCTTTATGAATATATATAAATTATAATTAAAGGGAAGATTGCATTATGGAAGAAAACAAAAAGGTCAAGTGGCATCCTGCGTTCTATGGCGCGATAGAGTATGAGCTCAAGGATGACCGTAATCATTTGGAGTTTGAGAGTGAGCATCAGCTTTCCAAGGAACCGCTGAAGATGGATATGCTCATTATCAAGAAGTCAGATGATATCAGAATTAAGAAACCGATAGGTTGGATTTTTCGGGAACATAACATAGTTGAATATAAGGCACCGGGAGATGCGCTCACTATAGATACTTTGTATAAGACTGTTGGTTATGCTTGTATTTACAAGGCTTTGGGTAATTCTGTGAATGAGATCCCAAATGATTCGATGAGTATATCATTATTTAGAAATGCGTATCCTCGCGAATTGATGAGTATGCTTTCGCAGATCGGGGCTTGTGTAGATAATCCACATCCGGGAATCTATTACATTAATGGGATAATTAATATTCCGTTGCAGATTGTTGTAACAAGGCAGGTATCTCCTGAGGATTACTCTGCTTTAAGGGTACTTACGGATAATGCAGATAAAGAGGATGTTCGAAGGTTTATAGAAGAGACTGCAGAACTTACCATGCCTATAGACAGGCAGAATACAGATGCTGTTTTGCAGGCAAGCGTACAGGCGAATTTTATGTTGTATGAGCAGATAAGGAGAGAAGGAACTATGTGTGAGGCTTTAAGAGAACTCATGAAAGATGAAATTGAAAAAGAAGTTGAAGTAGAAAGAGCGAAAGCTATAGAAGAAGGAAGAGCCGAAGGAAGAGCCGAGGGAAGAGTCGAAGGAAGAGCCGAGGGAAGAGTCGAAGGAAAGACCGAAGGAAGTCTTGAAACTTTATGCGCCTTGGTTAATGATGGGCTGATTGATATTAAGGAAGCTGCCAGAAGAATGAATATGACTGAAAAAGCTTTTGGCAAGAGCCTTAAGGAGATTTGCGGATAATATAAATTCAAGAGAACAATGGAAAATAGCATTTTTCTAACTTCAAAGAGGAGGGCTTCAAAATGGCAGAAATGAACACAAAAGCGATGTATAAGTTATCTTATGGATTGTTTGTCTGTACTGCAGTGCGCGGTGATAAGAAGAATGGCTGCATCATCAACACGGCTATCCAGGTGGCATCAGAACCAAATCGTATTTCTATTGCTGTAAATAAGGCGAACTTCACCCATGACATGATAAAAGATACCGGTGTTTGTAATATATCTGCCATCAGTAAGGATGCCGATTTTGATTTATTCAAGCATTTTGGATTCCAGTCAGGTCGAGATGTTGATAAGTTCGGAGCAGACTATGATGCCTCCAATTATGCTATGGCTGATAATGGCGTGCCTTACATCGTAAGTGGCACAAATGCATATTTCTCACTGAAGGTAGAGCAGGAGGTTGATCTTGGCTCTCACACTTTATTCATCTGTGAGCCCACATTTATGACAGTTCTTTCTGATACTGCATCCTGCACTTATGAATATTATCAGAGCGACATTAAGCCAAAACCGGAAGCTGTTGGCACCACTCCTAAGGGCGAGACGGTTTGGCGCTGCCGGATCTGCGGCTATGAGTGGGTTGGAGAAGAACTTCCCGATGACTTCATTTGCCCTATCTGTAAACATCCCAAGGCTGATTTCGAGAAGCTGATAAGATGATAAGATGACGCTATAGAGGTGATAACTGCGCGTTATTTAGGATAGAGGATAAACAATCTATTGAGCTGTTTTATAAAAAGCAACCGATAAGCAACCAAAAAGCAACCATTATAGTTGCTTTTTGGTTGCTTTTTTGCTATGATCACTGTGAATAGGAACCGTATTATACGAGGGCATTATGTATGTATTTTAGTGATAGATCAAGAGAAGAGCTTATCAGAGAGCTTGAGAGCCTTCCTAAAGGAAACATAACATATAAGAATATTCGTGGTGCTAAGAGGATGTACCTTGGTGGTAAGTATATTAAGGCTGCAGATGAGCTGGCGATTATGTCTCAGATCGAGCGGAGGAATAGGATTGAAGCTGAGCTTAAGGAGCAGCTTTCTGGGAATGTCCTTTCAGAAAGCGCGCCTTCATTTGGCGTGGGTTATCAGACTAATGTTATCTGCGGTAACAGGTTACAGGATTACGTAGATAGCGTGAAGATGTACAAGAGGAGAGAGTGCTTTAGTAGTCTGTCCGCTTTTCTTGATTCTGACATATCAGGGAAGGTTTGCCTTGTATACGGGCTTCGCAGAACCGGTAAGACCATTATGATCTTCCAGGCTATATCTGATCTTGATTTAAGTAAAGCTGCGTATATCAAGATTATGCCATCCGACAATATGTCTATGCTTAACAGGGATTTGATGACCCTTTCCGGGCGGGGATATAAATATGTTTTTATTGATGAGATTACTCTGATGAGTGATTTTATCGATTCTGCATCACTTTTGTCAGATGTATATGCCATGAGTGGCATGAAGATAGTGCTGGCAGGTACGGATTCTTTGGGCTTTGTTTTTTCAAAAGATGAGGAGTTGTACGATAGAACAGTTACTATTCATACGACATTCATCCCATTCAGAGAGTATTCCTCACTACTTGGAATAAATGATATTGATGAGTACATCAGGTATGGCGGGACCTTCCGAGTGGGCGAGACGGATTTTGATGATCCTTTGCTAAATGATGAGGGTATTTCTTTCCGAGATGATGAGACCACCAGGAGATACATAGATACTGCGATTGCCCGTAATATTCAGCATAGTCTTGCGTGCTATAAGGATGGTGAGCATTTCAGGCATCTTGTGGATTTATATGAAGCGGATGAACTGACGAATGCCGTGAATCGAATAATTGAGGACATGAATAATAGATTTCTGGCATCTGTTATTACAAGGGGTTTTAAGTCACATGATCTTGGCTCGGCAGCTCAGATTGATAGAAAGCGTGCTGCTGCAGAGAACAGGCTTAGTATTCTTGATGAGGCTGATATAAGCGGTGTGATCGCCAGATTCATGGAGATTCTTGATATAAAGAATAAGGATGATCTAACAGTTAAGATTACAGACGACCATGTATCTGAGATTAAGGAATATCTGAGGCTTCTTGATCTTATAGTCGACTGTCCTTCGGAAGGTATAGGCTGTAGTCCGGTTGAACATATCATCTTCACTCAGCCGGGCATGCGATATTGCCAGGCACAGGCTCTGGTTTACTCTATTATGAAGGACGAAGCATTCAAGAAGTTTTCAATCTTGGAAAAAGACAGACTTTGCAACATGATTCTTGAAGAAGTAAAGGGACGAATGCTTGAGGACATCGTTCTTCTCGAAACTCAGAAGAGGCTTCCTAGAGGTAAGAGGGCGTTTAAGCTTATATTTGCTGTGGGCGAGTTTGATATGGTTATTGCTGATGAGAAGACCCTAACCTGCGAGATATTTGAGATAAAGCATACGGAGAATGTTTTCGCGGATCAATATAAGAATATGGTTGATGAAGAAAAATGTCTGTTGACAGAACATGACTTTGGTACAATAACTAATAAGACGGTTCTTTACCGCGGGGAAGATACTGTAGTGGATGGTATCAATTATGTGAATGTTACCGGGTATCTTGCTAAGTTGTAATTTTATACTAAGGAAATTATTTGGTTTATGAGTAAACAGGTATTTACTGCAAAAGATCACACTTTTACGATTTGTGCATACGGAGAAAGTGAATATATAGAGGAATGCATACAATCCGTGACTTCGCAGTCACTGCAGACAAATGTGATCATGTGTACATCGACGCCTTCAGAATTTTTAGAGGGTCTGGCGAAGAAATATGACATACCCTATTTTGTAAATGAGGACCGCAAGTTTAACAGCGATATCGCAACAGACTGGAACTTTGCCATTAGCTGCGCTAAGACCAGGCTCGTTACCATAGCTCATCAGGATGATTTGTATAAAAAGGATTTTGCAAAAAAGGTTATTGAGCATTTTAATGGCACAAAGAGGCCACTTATTGCATATACCGATTATGCGGAGCTTAGGAATGGAGTAGAGGTTTCTGATATAAAGAATCTTAATATCAAAAGGATTATGCTGTTTCCATTAAGACCAAGGTTCATGTGGGCTTCCAGGTTCATGAGGCGAAGGATGCTTTCCTTCGGCTCTGCGATATGTTGTCCATCGGTTACCTATGTTCCTGAGAACCTTCCCAATCAGCTTTTTATTCCTGGATACAAGGGCGGCATAGACTGGCAGGCATGGGAGAGGTTTTCAAGAAGAAAAGGCGAGTTTGTTTTTGTAAATGACAAACTGATGGTCCACAGGATTCATGATGATTCTGAGACCACTGCCCTAATAAATGGCAATACCAGGACTCAGGAAGATTTTGAGATGTTCTGTAAGTTCTGGCCAAAACCTATAGCCAGAATCATTGAACATTTTTACAAGAATAGCGAAGAATCCAATAATTTATGATATAATGTGATGTCAAACTTATAATCTACACCTAATGGTTGTGACGGAAAGGAAGAAAAATGGCTAAAAAAGCACTTATAACAGGAGTAACTGGTCAGGATGGTTCATACCTTGCAGAGTTTTTGCTTGATAAGGGATATGAGGTTCACGGAGTAATCCGTCGTTCATCCGTTGATTATAGAGAGAGAATTGCACACCTTGAAGGTGTTCCCGGTTTCCATCTTCACTATGGAGATCTCGGAGATTCCATGAGTATCATGCAGGTTGTAAGTAACGTAAGACCTGATGAGATTTATAACCTTGCTGCACAGAGTCATGTTCAGGTTTCTTTTGATTCACCTGAGTTCACGGCAGACGTTGATGCCACAGGTGTACTTAGAGTTCTTGAAGCTGTTCGCCTTTGCGGACTTGCTGATACATGCCGAATTTATCAGGCATCTACTTCAGAGCTTTATGGTAAGGTTGAGGAGGTTCCTCAGAATGAGAATACACCCTTCCATCCTTACAGCCCTTACGCTGTTGCCAAGCAGTACGGCTTCTGGATTGTTAAGGAGTATAGAGAGGCTTACAACATGTTCTGCTGCTCAGGTATTTTGTTTAACCACGAGTCAGAGCGCAGAGGTGAGACCTTTGTTACAAGAAAGATCACTCTGGCTGCTGCCCGCATTGCTCAGGGCAAGCAGGATAAGCTCTATCTTGGTAACCTTGATTCACTCCGTGACTGGGGATATGCCAAGGATTACGTAGAGTGTATGTGGCTCATCCTTCAGAATGAGAAGCCTGAAGATTTTGTTATCGCTACAGGCGTTCAGCATTCTGTTCGCGAATTTGCTACACTTGCATTCCATCATGCAGGCATTGAGCTTGAGTGGCAGGGCAAGGATATAGATGAGAAGGGTATCGACAAGGCTACAGGTAAAGTTCTTGTAGAGGTTAGCCCTGATTTCTACAGACCCACAGATGTTGTTAATCTTTGGGGCGATCCCACCAAGGCTAAGAAGGAGCTTGGCTGGAATCCTACCAAGACAAGCTTTGAAGAGCTTGTTGAGATCATGGTTAAGCATGATATGGAGAAAGTGGCAGTTGAGCGTGCAGGCGAGCATATTAAGATGAATCTTGCTGAGTACCTTGAGAAGGGCGTTGTGAAATAATATGAACATAATTCTTTTATCCGGTGGTTCCGGACAGCGTCTTTGGCCCCTTTCCAATGATGTAAGGTCAAAGCAGTTTATCAAGATTTTTAAAGATGAGAATGGCACCTATGAGTCCATGGTTCAGCGTGTTTACAGACAGATCAGGGAGGTTGATGCTGATTCTAACGTTACTATTGCGACCAGTAAGACTCAGGTTTCTGCTATAAATAACCAGCTTGGTCCTGATGTGGGCATTTCAATTGAGCCCTGCAGAAGGGACACTTTCCCTGCAATCGCTCTTGCAAGCGCATATCTTCACGACAAGCAGGGCGTAGCTATGGATGAGCCTGTAGTGGTTTGCCCTGTTGATCCTTATGTGGACAGAGCTTACTTTGAGGCTCTTAAGAAGCTGTCAGACCTGGCTGCCAGCGGCAGTGCAAACCTTACACTTATGGGAATCAATCCCACATACCCTTCTGAGAAGTATGGCTATATCATTCCTGAAGATAAAAATGAAGTATCTAAGGTAACAGCATTTAAGGAAAAACCCGACGTAGAGACAGCCAGGGATTATATCGAAAAAGGTGCTCTTTGGAATGGCGGTATCTTTGCTTACAAGCTCTCATACCTTCTTAATAAGGCTCATGAGCTTATAGACTTCACAGATTATGATGATCTTTTTGCAAAGTACGAGACTCTTGATAAGATCTCATTTGACTATGCAGTAGTTGAAAAAGAGTCCAGCATCAATGTTATCCGCTTCGGTGGCATGTGGAAGGATCTTGGAACCTGGAATACTCTTACAGAAGCTATGCAGGAGAATGTTATTGGCGATGCGCTTCTTAACGAGAACTGCGAGAATGTCCATGTTATTAACGATATGAACGTTCCTGTAATCGTTATGGGCATCAAGAATGCCGTGATTGCTTCATCTCCGGAAGGTATCCTTGTATCAGATAAAGAGCAGAGTTCCTATATCAAGCCTTTCGTTGAGCAGATCGAGCAGCCCATCATGTTCGCTGAGAAGTCATGGGGCAGCTATCAGGTTATAGATGTAGAGAAGGATTCAATGACCATCAAGGTTACTCTTAACCCCGGTCATTCCATGAACTACCACAGCCACGACAGAAGAGACGAAGTGTGGAACATCGTTCGCGGCTCAGGTAAGACCATCGTTGATGGTATCGAGCGCAATGTCTCAGCCGGAGATGTAGTTGCCATGGCAGCAGGCTCCAAGCACACTGTCATCAACAACGGCGATGAAGTTCTTCAGATCATCGAGGTCCAGCTCGGCTCCGAGATATCAGTAGAGGATAAGCACAAGTTTGAACTTTGATGAACTTTTGATAGATTATTAATAACAGATAGTAGACGCCGTTTTATACCTGGTCGGGTATAAAACGGCGTTTTTGCGTATATAGAGTTGATTATACCGCTAAAGCGTTATATAATGGAATAACGTTATAGCGGTTTTTGTTCAAAGATGATTTTGAGGTATATGCAATGAAAGATTTTTGTGGGAAGAAGGTCAACTGTAAGGAAATGAGCGTTGTTACTCAGATTCCGTACAGTACCTTAAATGATATAGTTAATGGCAAGACTGATCCCGGACAGATGAGATTTTCTTATGCCAAGAAGATAGCGGACTATCTTGGCGTTTCGCTGGATGAATTGTATGAATCTCTAAATGGATGTCATGTGGATTTGGAAATTGATGGCGGAGAGATTATCGTCAGGAATAAGAGTTATTATCTGCGTTGTCAGGCCTATGCTGATAAACTTGTCAGATTATGTAAGGTTAATAAGACAAATAGTTATTTTGTAAGAGATGTAGCAAAGTGGAAAATTGAGGAACTTAGAGAAGAAGCGGAGTGGGAAAATGTCAAGCAAAGATTTTATTCTGATGCGCAAGGATGAGGGCATTGCTGTATGCAAATTAAATGAAAATGGTCATATGATCAAATTCTCTATAAAGGATGATGCCATTGAATTATTGCCGCTCGAAGACAGAAATAACAGGCAGGAATGGTTGAAGCTCTGGTGGAAAGATAGGGCTGTTCCGATAAAGCAGGGAAGAATAGCTAAGTTTTTGTCTGCAAAGGGGATTATGCTTCCGGAAGAGTATCTTATGAATAATCTGGGGCTTAGTCTTACAGATTATTATTGGATAAGGCCAATGGATGTTGACCTAAAATGGAAAGATGTAAATCTTTTTGACAATAAGTTCACTGAGAATGTGCTCATCTGGCCGGATGAAGATGAGGATGAGGAGAACAGGGAAGCGCAGTATTCTCCAAACAGTTCTTTGCAGGGACAGTTGGAGAAGACCTGGACTATAATAGACGGCGAGAGATATCTTATTAAAGGTAATCATTCAAATCTGTCTACGGAGAGTATTAATGAAGTGGTTGCAACTGCGATCAATGAAGAGCAGGATCATACAAACCATGTAAAATACAGCCTGGTTCACATCAATGGGAAAGAGTATGACTATGGATGTTCCAGTAGGCTTATGACATCACAGAATAAAGAGTTAGTATCTGCGTATGCTCTGATAAGCTCTCGTAAGAAGAGTAATGATATTTCCAATTTCCAGCATTTGCTGAATGTGTGCGAAGATTATGGCATGAACATAGGCGAAGTAAGAGAAGATCTGGATTATCAGATTTTATTGGATTTTGTCATGTCGGGTTATGACAGACACCTGAATAATATTGCATTTTTGCGCAATGCTGATACGCTTAGAATCGAGAGGGTAGCACCTGTTTATGACTGCGGCGGAGCGATGTATGCTGGGATGCGCATCCCTCAGGATAATAAGGAATTAATTGGACTAAAGACCAATGGCTTTGCCGCTAATGAGCAAAAGATGCTTAAGCTTGTTAATAATCCATGGGCACTAGATACAGGCAAATTGCCATCAACCACATTCATCAAGGAGATGTATTCGAAGGATTCACAGATGAACGATAGAGACATTGATAGACTGGCTAGTATATATGCTAAGAAAATTGATATGCTCGAGAAGTGGAGGAAAAGCGTTTGAGTAGAGGATATGCCTACAGTCATAGCTATCATGAATGAAGCCTTTTCTGATCTTAGTGTTCTTGGCGATTTTGAATCAGATGATTATATGTCTGACTGGTATGGTATTTCAGATTATGCTATGAGAGGATTTGTATATGTCCCTGTATGCGGCGGCGGAACAGCCAACAGCGAGTTTGAATTTCTGACAGGGCTTTCCATGGCAGGGCTGAATGTAGGAGTTTACCCCTATCAGCAGTATAACCTGGAAAATGCATATAATATCGGTCATGACCTGAATAAAATCTGTGGCGAAACAATTGCTTTTCATCCCTACACTGCATCGAACTATAACAGAATAAATGTCTACAGGAATTTCGAATTTGGCAGTTACTACTCCAAGGATGACATGGATAAAAAGGCACCCGTAATTAACTGGGGTGTATCAGATGAAGCAGACTATAATAAACTTATAGAGCTTTATGAAAACAGCAAAAAGCCATCCTTCCTTTTCAACGTTACAATGCAGAATCACGGAGGGTACGGCGCACCTGAGACTCTGACAATAGATGACTATGTATCTGTCGGTGAAGACTATAAGCAGTTTTCAAGCTTTATAAGTTACCTTACCCTTGTAAGAGAGTCATCATCTGCATTCAAAAATCTGCTTGATCACTTCAGAGGTTCTGATGAAAAGGTGATCATCGTGATGTTTGGCGATCACGAGCCCGGACTTATGGATGGTTCTATGGAGGCTATTCATGAAAATGACGGGAGCGTTGAGGCAAGCAGCCGCATATATATGACTCCTTACATGATCTGGGCAAACTATGACCTGGGTCATGGTCAGGTAGAAAAAGACATGAGCCTTAATTATCTTGCTGCCAATATGTATGAGCTTCTTGGAATAAAGACGGATTACACAGGATATCTCCTTGACCTTCAAAAGCAGTTTACCATTATCGGAGTATTTGGTTACAAAGATGCTGCGGGCACCTGGCATTCCTATGATGAACAAAACGATAAGATAGATGAGTATTTTCGCGTGGAATATCATGAGCTTACAGGGAAATAAGCGAATGTTTGACCTTCTCTGATATAATGTGTTATATATAACATCTAAGATTTAATAGAATCGAACTTTATTAAATGCATTTTCGCGAAAGGAATATATAATATGTGCGGAATAGTTGGATTTATTGGTAAGCATCAGGCAGCTCCCATTCTTCTTGAGGGACTTTCCAAGCTTGAGTACAGAGGCTATGACTCAGCAGGAATCGCTGTCAGAAATGGTAAGGAGAAGGCTGAAGTTGTTAAAGCTGTAGGCCGCCTTAAGAACCTTGAAGAGAAGACAGACGACGGTCAGTCAGTGATTGGATGCTGCGGTATCGGACATACCAGATGGGCTACCCATGGAGGTCCTTCACAGACCAACGCTCATCCTCATGTTTCAGGCAATTGCACAGGCTCCGCTTCAGGTACTGTCGAATCTACAGTTGTTGGTGTACATAACGGAATTATCGAGAACTATCAGGAACTCAAGGAAAAGCTCATAAAGAATGGTTATGAGTTTTATTCAGATACAGATACTGAGGTTGCAATTAAGCTTATTGACTACTACTACAAGAAGTATAAGATGGGCCCCATCGATGCACTTGCCAAGACCATGGTACGTGTACGCGGATCCTATGCTATTGAAGTTATGTTCTCGGATTATCCGGACGAGATCTATGTTGCAAGAAAAGACAGCCCCATGATCATCGGTATAAATAATGGTGAGACCTTCGTTGCATCAGATGTTCCCGCTATTCTTAATCATACTAAGAACGTATACTACATTGGCAATAATGAGATGGCTCGCCTTATTCCCGGCAAAGCTGAGTTCTATGACCTCAATGGCGATCAGATAGAGAAAGAGCTTGTTGAGATTAAGTACACTGCTGAAGCAGCAGAGCGCGGCGGCTATGAGCATTTCATGATGAAGGAGATCCACGAGCAGCCCAAGGCTATTCAGGATACCATCAATTCACTTTTAAAGAAGGGTGAAGTTAATCTTTCAGAGGTTGGTATCACTGACGAAGAGATTAAGAATATTTCATCCATCACAATCGTTGCCTGTGGTTCTGCATGGCACGTTGGAATGGCAGCTCAGTATGTAATTGAGGATCTTGCAAGAATCCCTGTAAGGGTTGAGCTTGCATCAGAATTTAGATACAGAAAGCCTATCCTTGATAAGGATGCCCTTGTAATCTGCATTTCACAGTCAGGAGAGACCGCTGATACTCTCGCTGCCCTTCGTGAGGCAAAGGAAAATGGCGTAAAGACTCTTGCTATCGTTAACGTTGTTGGTTCTTCTATCGCAAGAGAAGCTGACCACGTTCTTTATACACTTGCAGGACCTGAGATTTCAGTTGCTACTACCAAGGCATACAGCTGCCAGCTTGTCGCTACATATCTTCTTGGCCTTCGTTTTGCAATTGTTCGTGAGAAGATCGCTAAAAAGGATTACACCAACTATATCTCAGAGATCACCAGAATCCCTGAGTGCATTCAGAAGGTACTTGATGATAAGGAGAGACTCCAGTGGTTTGCAGCTAAGATTGCCAATGCCAAGGACGTATTCTTCATCGGAAGAGGTATCGATTATGCCATCGGCTTAGAGGGCAGTCTTAAGATGAAGGAAGTATCCTACATCCACTCAGAGGCCTATGCAGCAGGTGAGCTCAAGCACGGCACCATCTCTCTTATTGAGGATGGCACCCTTGTTGTTGGTATCCTTGGACAGGACGATCTCTACGAGAAGACCATTTCAAACATGGTTGAGTGTAAGAGTAGAGGCGCATACCTCATGGGGCTTACAGCTTATGGCAAATATGAGATCGAGGATACAGCAGATTTCGTAACCTACGTGCCCAAGATGGACAAGCACTTCATCGGTTCCCTTGCGGTTATCCCGCTTCAGCTTCTTGGATACTATGTATCAGTTGCTAGAGGTCTTGATGTTGATAAGCCAAGAAACCTGGCAAAGAGCGTTACAGTAGAATAAAAATCAAAAGTGCCGGCAGAATCAAATCTGTCGGCACTTTTTTAAAGCGGAGTCGGAGGGATTCGAACCCTCGTGCCCAAAAAGGACAAACGCATTTCGAGTGCGCCTCATTACGACCACTTTGATACGACTCCATGCACGTTTTACGCGCTTTTTCATTATACGAGGATGAATGTTTTTAGTCAATAAAGTTATTGTTGGTGCGCCTAATATTCGGTATAATATCATGGATGAAAAAGACACATTTTTGTGTCCTGAGTTTTGTTTTGGGAGTAGGGCTTTTTAATGGCATACGTAGCTTTATATAGAAAATTCAGACCGCCCGTTTTCGATGATGTAAAAGGGCAGGATCATATTGTTACGACGCTGAAGAATCAGATAAAATCTGACAGAGTTGGACATGCCTATCTGTTTTGCGGAACGAGAGGTACAGGTAAGACCTCTGTTGCCAAAATCATGGCAAGGGCCGTAAACTGCGAGACACCAAAGGATGGTAATCCCTGCGGCGAGTGTCCCACCTGTAAGGCTATTGAGTCGGGAGCAGCCATGGGCAATGTCATAGAGATAGATGCTGCTTCTAATAACGGCGTTGAGAACATCAGACAGATCATTGATGAGATCTCATATTCACCCACAATAGGAAAATACAAGGTTTATATAATCGACGAGGTTCACATGCTCTCTACGGGTGCTTTTAATGCGCTCTTAAAGAGCCTTGAGGAGCCGCCGTCATACGTTATCTTCATTCTGGCTACCACAGAGGTTCACAAGATCCCTATCACGATCCTCTCCAGATGCCAGCGCTATGATTTTCACAGGATCACCATTGATACCATAGCAGACAGGCTTCGCGAAGTAGTAAATGCGGAGAATGTAGCAGTTGAAGATAAGGCTCTTAGGTATATTGCAAAGGCAGCAGATGGTTCCATGAGAGATTCCTTAAGTCTCCTTGATCAGTGCATCGCATTTAATTACGGCGAGGAGCTGACCTATGACAGAGTACTTGGAGTTCTCGGCGCAGTTGATACCAAGGTTTTCGGTGATCTGTTTTCATGTCTTATCAGGCAGGACGTTACAGCAGCTTTGGAGCTTCTCTCGGAGATAGTAATTCAGGGCAGAGAGCTTACGCAGTTTGTCAGCGATTTTATCTGGTACCTGCGTAACCTTATGCTGATCACCGCTTCCGACAATATGGAAGATGCCGTGGATATGTCCACAGACAATCTCCGCACATTAAAGGAGCTCTCTGAGGGTACGGACGTAGATACCATAATGCGTTATATCAGGGTGTTCTCGGAGCTGTCAGCTAACTTGCGTTTTGCAACACAAAAACGTATCCTTATAGAGGTTACTCTGATTCGTATCTGCAAGCCGCAGATGGAGGACAGCAATGACGCACTCACCGACAGAGTGCGCATCCTTGAAGAGAAAAATGAAGAATCCGAGAAGATCTTAAGCGGCATTAAAAGTGGCAAGATCGCAGTAAATGCAGCACCCGGCGGTGCCAAATCACCTTCCGGCGGCCTTGCTGATGGCGCCGCTCCTATAGATGCTCAGAAAAAGGAAGCCCTTGAGCTTGCTGTTGCAGAGGATGTAAAAAGAGTAGTAAACGACTGGGGCAGGATCCTTATAAAGATGCAAAATCCCATGCGCACATATCTCGAAAAAGCTGCATTAAGCCAGGGTAATGACGGCAAGCTTTTCATCGTGCTTGATGTAAAAGAGCGGGTTGATAAATACAATGAAGAGCCCGGAAAGAGCGAGCTTTCAGCTGTTCTTGACGAAAGTATCGGTAAGCACGTCGATTTTGAGATGCGATATGCCAGCCAGGACAGACCTATGGAAGAGCAGTATGTTCCTCTTAACAATATTCATTTTGATATTATTACTGAGGAGGATGAGGTCATGCCTGATATTCCGGATGCCGCAGAGGCTACGGATGGCAGCACTGAAGATGGCCCGGCAGATGATTTTGATAATTCCGGTGGTGACATCATAACAGGCTTTGATGATGAAGAGTTTGGCGCTCCGTCAATGATGGATCGTGAGGATGCATTCAATGAACAGCAGATGAGCGATGAAGAGAATGCATTCGAAGAAAAAGATGATAACGATGACAATGACGAATAAGAAAATGGAGGATTTATAAATGGCAAAACGTGGAGGATTTCCCGGCGGAATGCCCGGTAACATGAACAATCTTATGAAGCAGGCGCAGCGCATGCAGCGTCAGATGGAGGAGAGCCAGAAGGAACTCGAGACAAAAGAGTTTAAGGCAAGCGCAGGCGGCGGAGCTGTAGAAGCTACAGTTACAGGCGCTAAAAAGCTTACAGCTATCACAATCGCACCCGATGCGGTTGATCCCGACGACGTTGAGATGCTTCAGGACATGATTGTTGCAGCAGTTAACGAAGCCATGGATCAGGCAGATAAAGCTCAGGGCGACATCATGGGCAAAATGACAGGCGGCCTTGGAGGTCTCGGAGGACTTTCATTTTAATGGATCTATACAGCGGACATATTAATAAGCTTATTGAAGAGCTTGCTTCTCTTCCCGGCATAGGCGGTAAATCCGCCCAGAGGCTCGCTTTTTACCTTATAGGCCTTCCCAAGGACAGGGTAAAAAGGCTGGCTGATTCCATAGTGGATGCCAGGGAAAATGTACACTATTGTAAGGAGTGCTTTACGCTGACTGATGATGAGCTTTGTCCCATCTGTGCCAATGAGAAGCGCGATCACCACACTATCATGGTTGTTGAGAACACCCGTGATCTTGCAGCTTATGAGAAAACAGGAAAGTACGAAGGTGTATACCACGTGCTTCACGGAGCAATCTCACCTATGTTAGGTATCGGTCCCGGGGACATCAAACTCACGGAGCTTGTCACGAGACTCCAGAGTGAGGATGTGGATGAAGTTATAATCGCCACCAATTCAAGTCTTGAGGGCGAGACCACAGCTATGTACATCAGTAAGCTTATAAAACCTACGGGGATAAAGGTTACGAGGATTGCCAGCGGCGTTCCTGTCGGCGGCGACCTCGAATATATTGATGAAGTTACATTGTTACGAGCATTGGAAGGCAGAACAGAACTTTAATGTAAACGGAGGAAAATGAAATGACTGTAAAGAGGGAGTTTTTGGGAGAATCAAAGCAGGGTGCACCTATCTATGGCTACCACATCACCAATGAAAAGGGCACTGAGCTCAGTGTTATGAACTATGGTGCTGCCATTCGCGGCATCATCGTTAAGGACAAGGACGGCAATAAGGTTGACGTGGCTCTTGGCTACGAGGATCTTTCCGGATATTATGGCAACGACTGCTTTCTTGGCGTTGTTGTTGGCCCCAGCGCAAACCGCGTAGATAAGGGCACATACACCATCGATGGCAAAAAGTTCACAATGGCTATCAACGATGGCGAAAACAATCTTCACAGTGATTTTGATAATGGTCTTCACAAGAGAGTATGGGACGCTGATGAATCAGAAGACAGCGTAACCTTTACTCTTAAAGCTGAAGATGGCGATATAGGTTTTTCAGGAAACAGAGAGTTTAAAGTAACCTACAGCCTCTCTGAGGATGATGCTGTTTCCATTCACTATCATGCAACAAGTGATGCCAAGACTCTTATGAACATCACAAATCATTGCTATTTTAACCTCTCCGGTCACGGTGCAGGTTCTATCTGCGATCACATCGCACAGTTCAATTCAAGTACCACAACACCTGTAAGAGCAGGTCTCATTCCCACAGGCGAATATACAAGCGTAGAGGGAACTCCTTTTGATTTCAGAAAAGAAAAGGCTATCGGCAAAGATATAGATGTAGATAACGAGCAGCTTAAGCTCGGCGGTGGCTATGACCACAACTTCTGCATCGACGGTGCAGATGGCACAAAGAGAGTTTTTGCAACCGTTAAGAGTCCCAAGACCGGCATCACAATGCAGTGCTCAACAACACTTCCCGCATTCCAGTTCTATTCAGGCAATTTCCTTGATGCTGAGGGCGGTAAGGACGGCGTTACCTATAAAAAGAGAGACGGCTTCTGCCTTGAGACTCAGTTCCATCCGGATTGCATCAATCATGACAATTTCCCGGATCCTGTTTTCGGACCGGAGCGCGAGTATGATTCTATTACGGTATATAGGTTTATTTAAGTTTTATGGCTGAAGTCAGAGATTTTACCAAGTATATAAAAAGAAATTCAGATAATGATGAAGAGGAAGAGCAGGAGTACCGCGAACCCTCGTATACAGAGAAGATACGTAAGCACAGAATAGCAGTAGCTGTAAGGACAGTGGTGATCATCGTCACCCTGTGCCTTTTGACAGCCGCAGTATACATCAGCTGGAGAGATAAGCATTTCACGGAAAGCACAGTTACCTCCAGTGTCAGAATATCGGACTCTGCAGGCGCTAGTGCTATTAACCTTGACGGCTATGTCCTTCAGTACAGTAAGGATGGTGTAAGCTGTATCAACGCAGCAGGAGAACAGCTCTGGAACAGAACTTACCAGATGCAGAATCCCACTATCCATACCTGTAAAAATGTTGTAGCCATAGGTGATTACAACGGACACAACATCTATGTGGCCAATACAGGCGGGTCCCTTGGAGAGATTGAGACCAATCTTCCTATCAGAGATTTCTGCGTGGCAGCCCAGGGCGTAGTAGCAGCAGTACTTGATGATCAGAATGTCACATGGATATATCTTTTCGATGCTTTAGGCAATACCCTTGCCAGCTTTAAGACCACCATGCAGGATAGCGGATATCCCGTGGATGTCAGCATTTCTCCAAGCGGAGAGCTTGTTTGCGTATCATATCTTAAGGCAGACAATGGCAGGATAAAAACCAGCGTAGCATTTTTCAACTTCGGCGCAGTTGGACAAAACATTACAGATAACTACGCAAGTGGCTACGACTATCCAGAGACCGTTGTTCCCTACGTGCAGTTTATGAACGACAGCAAGATATTTGCTGCAGCCGATGACCGCATCATGTTTTTCTCAGGTAACGAAGTTCCAACCAGCCAGACAGAAGCCATGACAGGTGATGAAGAAATCAAATCTGTTTTCTATAACGAGTCCTATGTGGGCGTTGTTTTCATAAATAATACCTCTGAAGGCGCATACAGACTACAGGTCTACAATACTCAGGGAAGTCTCGTGACGAAAATATTCTTTAATATAGAATATGTAGATGTGTTCTTTGACAATGAACAGATAGGAATCTACGGAGAAAGTGAATTCCTTCTCTGCGATATGAACGGTGTTGAGAAATTTAAAGGCAAGTTCGACCGCGCAGTAAAGGTAATGATCCCCACAAATGTCAGAAGCAAATTCCTTCTGGTAACAGATGGCTCCATAGATACTTTAGAACTTAACTGATAGGGAAAAAATATGGATATCGTGAATTTTATTTCTCAACCGCAGGTGATAGTGACACTTGCGGTTGTCATTATGTTAATGTGGAGAATTGCATACGGCTATAAATACGGACTCATCTCAGAGCTCCTTGAGATCGCAGCTCTTGCAGTGGGCTTTGTGGTCTTAAACCTCACTGCCGGCGTTATCGAGAAGTTCCTAAGTGGCGGTGGCCTTCATATAATATCTTCTATAATAAGGATTGCCGTTGTGGTTGCCATATACAGAGTCATCCAGGGGATCTCCAAAGGCGTCCGTGGATCCAAGAACGTACCCATGGTCAGCTCGGTAAATAAACTCCTTGGCGCAGCCTTTGGTTTCATAGAGATATACATCTGGCTAAGGATACTGAATTACATCATTGGCTATGACTTTGAAGGTGCCATAAAATTTACAATTACATCCCTGATGGGGCTATTTAATTAATTTTTTATTAATTCCAAAATTCTCATTGACACCTTAGAGGGTGGATGGTATATTTATATTCGCTCGCTGCGAGTGATAGAAACGACTGACCGGAAGGCTTCAGCGTCTACACAAAAGCGAACAAAAATAAATTAAAAAAGTTCTTGACAAAAAGAGCTGCAAATGATAATCTATCAGAGTTGCGGCTGACAAGCCAAGACAAAGCACTTTGACAATGGAATAGTAATGCAACCCTGAAAATTCCAAAAAGAAATTTTAGAGAACAAAACAAACCTAACAAGGTAAAAACGGACAGAACAAAGCCAAGCTTTAGTTCTGGTCAGACGAACGATCCAGTCACTTTAAGTGATTAGATA